>CAYRFY010000255.1:0-1075 GCA_964423635.1 uncultured Armatimonadia bacterium
TGCTGGGCCGTCGGCTCAGCGCCGCCGTGGAGTACGAGATCGGCCGCCGCATGGCCGACCAGGCCGAGGTACGAGACATGTCCGAGGCCCTGGCGTTCCTCAACGCCAGGGGCATCGGCCGCGTCGACCTGGTGGCCGCCGACGAGGACACGGTGGTGGTCGACATTCTCGACTGCGCCTCGTGTGCGGGCCTGCCAGACATCGAGGAAAGCGTCTGCCACCTGGAGGCCGGTCTCATCGGCCGGACCATCGAGAAAGCCCTGGGGCGTCTGGCCCACTGCCGCGAGGTCCTCTGCTGCGCCCATGGAGCGGACCGCTGTCGGTTCATCGTCTCCGCCGACCTCGCCTCCGCCCTACCTCCGGCGCCCACCGACCTGAGCGACGCCCAGGGCCGGATCGCCGTTGAGATCATGTCCGCTCTGACGGGCGTCGCCAGCGAGGCCATGCGCCTGGCCGAGGAACTCCGCGTCAAGAACGCCGAGCTCGCCCTCCTGGCCACCACCGATCCCCTCACCTGCCTGGCGAATCGGCGCGCCCTCATCGCCCGCATCGATGAGGAGCTGGAGCGGGCCCGCAGGTACGGCACGCCGGTGGCGCTGGCGATGATCGACCTGGACAACTTCAAACAGGTGAACGACACCTACGGCCACGATGTGGGCGATCAGGTACTGCGCCGCACAGCAGACACTCTGACGGCCAACGTGCGCTCCGTCGATCTGGCCGCTCGCTACGGGGGCGAGGAGTTCACCGTGCTGTTTCCCCACCTCAGCCTGGAGCAGGCCGTCCGCGCCATGGAGCGCTTCCGAGCCAGGCCGTCGGGGGACGACGCGAAGCCTCGCGTGACGGTCAGCATCGGCGTCGCCGCCGCCCCCCCCGCCGAGGCGGATCTGGACGTCCTGCTCTCTCTAGCCGACCAGGCCCTGTACTCGGCCAAACTGGCGGGCAAGGACCGGGTCGTCGGAGCCGAATCACTGGAGGACCTCAGAGGCGAAGACGCCGCCTGAAGCCCGGAGTCCCGCGACCCGCTGCCCTTGTAAAGCGCGGGCCTGTACCGCGCCGGTGCCGGTCTGTAGGG
>CAYRFY010000255.1:1175-10552 GCA_964423635.1 uncultured Armatimonadia bacterium
CGCGGGCCTGTACCGCGCCACCGCCGGTCTGTAGGGCGCGGGCCTGTACCGCGCCACCGCCGGTCTGTAGGGCGCGGGCCTGTACCGCGCCGGTGCAGACCGCCCAGGGCTGGGGTCCGCGATCCTCTCGGGGAGCCGGAACAGGCCAATGGCGGCGCCGCAAAGCCCCCAAGGGGCGGAACACAAAGAGGTGGGGCGCGCAAGCCCCCGTCTCGGCCGATGTGCTCAGGCGAGCCCCGCGGGGGCGCCACTACGCTCCGCCGCCGGGCTCTGTACCGCCCCTCCGGGGCCAGACGACCAACGGCTCCGACGCGCCCGCCGCGCCCGCCGTTCCTGGCACCTGTTTCCCGTTTCCTGGCGCACCCAAGGCCGGCGCGGTACAAGCCCGCGCCCTACAGCGACGAACGACACCGCCCGGCGGCCACCTGTACCCCACCGCCCCTGTCCCCTCTCCCGACGCAACGAAGGTATGCCCCGCCCCACGCCGAACACTCCCGCATTCGCCCCTGTGGCCCATCTCGGCACAGACCTCCACAGGCGTCGGGGAGTTCACCCCATGAATATGCGCGAGCGCTTCCGCAACTGCCTGCAGTTCCAGCCCGTCGATCGCGTGCCCAACCACGAGCTGGGCCTGTGGGGCCAGACCTTCGAGCGCTGGCGTGCCGAGGGCATGCCCGAGCACGCCATCCGTGAGGGCTGGTTCGAGGGCATCGAGTACTTCGGTATGGATCGCCGCGAATTCCTGGACATCCGCCTGGGCATGATCCCCGGTTTCGACTACGAGGTGATCGAGGAGACGGACCGCTACATCATCGCCCGCAACGGCCAGGGAATCGTCACCAAGGCCCTCAAGGAGGGCACCGTTCACGGTACCCGCTCCTCAATGGATCAGTACCTGCGTTTCGCCGTCGAGACCCCGGAAGACTTCGCACAGATGAAGAAGCGCTACGCTCCCGCCGACCCCCTGCGCTATCCCACCTTCTGGAATAGCCGCTGCGTCTCGTGGGCGCATCGCGACCATCCCATGTGCCTGTGCGTCAACTGCGCCATGGGGCTGTACTCGAACTTACGCATCTGGATGGGGACCGAGAACCTATCCATGGCCTTCTACGACCAGCCGGCTTTAGTGCACGAGATGGTGGAGTTTGTGGCCGACTTCACCATGGAGACGCTGGATCAAGCCCTGCACGACGTGGAGATCGACTACTTCAACTACTTCGAGGACTTCGCGTGCAAGAGCGGGCCGCTGTTTTCGCCCGCCACCTTCCGGGAATTCTTCATGCCCCAGTATCAGCGGATGAACCGCTTCTTCAATGAGCACGGAGTGAGCATCATCTCCCTGGATTCCGACGGCAATACGGAGGCGCTGATCCCTCTTCTCATCGACAGCGGGATCACGATGCACTGGCCGCTGGAGATCGCCTCGGACATGGAGCCGCAGAAGATCCGGGCCCAGTACGGGCACCGGCTGGCGCTGTCGGGGGGCATCGACAAGCGCGAGCTGACCAAGGACCGGGCGGCGGTGGAGAGAGAGGTCATGCGGAAGGTGCCGGAGCTTGTCCAGGACGGGGGCTACATCCCCACCGTTGACCACACCTTTCCCCCGGACATCCCCTACGACAACTTCCTGTACTATATGGAGCTAAAGGAGAAGTGCCTGGCGGGGGAGGTGTGAGGGGAGCGGCGGCCGGAGGTCTCGTCCGCCGCCGCGGGGACGGCACGGGACAACACCGGGTGCCCGATGGCTGCAGGACCGGAGGCCCGCGGCAGGTGTTGCCGCCGGGTGTGCGGGCTTGAGATGGCCCAAGGTACCTGCCACGCGGGTCTTGTCCGGCGACGGCCCATTGGCAAAGTCGCTTTCCAGTGCCGCGCAGCCCTTATCTGCACGGGACCTTTCCCTCCTTCCCGTTGTTCCCTAATACGGATCTCCGTGACTCCGGTTCAAACACAGGCCTGCCTTCGCACGTACTGGCAGTGGAGGACGCAATGCGGTGACCATTACTTCGCCACCGGTGCGCCAGGTGCCCCTCAAGACGAGGCAGAGCGACGAACAGCTCGCCGCTTCCGCCGCCAAAGGCTGCATGGCGGCGGTTGAGGAGCTGTTCTCCCGCTACGAGGGTCCCGTCACGCGCTATCTCGTGCGGATGGTCGGCGACCACGAGGAGGCCGCGGACCTGTTCCAGGAGGCCTTCTTGCGGGCGCATACCAACCTGTCCCGCTACGATCCCCGCCGTCCCTACCGCGCCTGGTTCTACCGCATCGCCACCAATCTGGCCTACGATCACCTCCGCAGAGTCTGTCGCGCCCCGGTGCCGGCTGACCCGGAGCCCCGAGCGGGGGCGGTGTCGACGGCCGTGTCCGACGACCTCCTTACCGAGGAGGTTCACAGGATCGTGGCCGCGCTGCCGGAGGAGCAAAGGACGGTGTTCTTGCTCCGCCACTATCAGGGCCTAAGCTATGCCGAGATCTCCCAGGTCTGCGGCGCCCTGGAGGCGACGGTCCGCTCGCGGATGCACTACGCCGTCCTGGCTCTGCGTGAGAAGCTCAGGTATCTGGTGGAAGAGGATGACGCACAGTGAGAGGCTGCAAGGAAGTGCAAGAGGCCCTGCCGGACTATGTCTACGACATCCCGACCCAGTGGGAGGCCGATGAGATCTCGGCCCACCTGCACACCTGCCGGGAGTGTTCGGAGCTGTACGACCAGTTAGTGAGTCAGTTCTCGCTGCTGGACGCCTGGGAGGTTGGGGAGCCCGAGCCCTCGGGCTATGAGCGGTTCCTGGAGGCCCTCGCTCAGCGCGGAGAAGAGGAACCGGAGCCGCAGATGCTCCCGGCGGTAGTGGAGGTGGGGGCTTCGGCCCAGGAGCGGTCGGGGCACAGACCGTGGGCAGGATGGGCCCGCGGAGGCCGGAAGAGGTCGCGCCTGGCGGCCTCCGTTGGAGCTCTGGCGACGGCGGCGCTACTCGTCGCTCTCCTGGTGGTGCCTGCAGGCCGCCATGCCGTCGCCGGACGGGCGGAGAGTGAAAAACGCCAATACGTGGAGGTGCTCATCGCCCAGGGGCAGCTCACGGAGGCCACCAGGGTCTGTGAGACCTGGACCCTTGAGGCCCCGGACAGCTCCACGCCCCACCTTCTGCTGAGCACGATCCACGAGCGGCGCGGCGACTGGCCCCAGGCGCGCCGGGCGCTCCAGGCCGTGGTGGCCCTGAGCCCGATGTCGGCCACCGCATACCTGCGGCTGGGAGATATCGCCCGCAAGGAGCGCAACTTCTCCGAGGCCCGGCAGCAGTACCACAACACCGTCGCCATCGCCGACCGCTACCTGGAGGCCGCCTACTCCGGGCTCTCCTCGACGGCCCTGGAGACCGACCAGCTCAATGAGGCCAGGCTTTACGTGGACATGGCCCTGCGGTCCGCCCCCGCCAAGCCCGAAGCCCTGGCGCTGGCCGGGGAGATCGCCCGCAGGTCCGGGGATGAGGCCGAAGCCAGGAGACGCTTCCGCCAGGCGCTCCAGCGAGACCCCAGGTGCGCCGATGCCCTCTGGGGCATGGCCGCTCTCTCGTTCGAGCAGGACGGGCAAGCGCAGGCGGCCGTCATGTACGCACGCCGGTTTCTACGGCAGGAGAGCGGAAGCCCGAGGGCCCGGGCTCTCCAGGCACGACTGGATCGGGCTCTGGCCGAGAGGAGGAAGAGATAGCAGGCGACAGACCTCTGGAGAGGGCCCGCCGTCCGGGAAGCCCCCAACGGCCCCTGCTAGAACCCCTCATGCTCGCTGCGGGCGATGACTTCCTCCTGCATATTGGGGTTCAGCCGCACGAAGTAGTCCGAATAGCCCGCCACGCGCACGAGAAGGTCGGGGTACAGCTCGGGATGCTCCCGGGCGTGCTCGAGCATCTCTGCCCCCACCACGTTCACCTGGATCTCGAAGCCTCCGCGACGCAGATAGGTCTCCATCACGGCCCGGAGGGCGACCATGTCGGCCTCCGTGCTGAGGGCCTTGCGGGAGAGCTTAAGGTTGTGCACCAGACCGCCCAGCGCGGCGCGGTGGCTCCACCTGGTGGTCGAGAGCACCGAGGCGGTCGGGCCCGACTTCTCCCTCCCCTGCGCGGCCCCGGCGCCGTCGGCCAGCGCCCAGCCGGCCTTGCGACCGTCCGGGGTGGCCCCGGTCTCCGAGCCGAAGCGCTCGTGCATGATCCAGCAAAAATAACCCGGCACGTACGGGTGCAGCCCCACGGTATTGGCGGCGGTCGTGTCGGCCAGGAACTCGGCCCATTCGGCCGCGAGAGCATCGGGCTGCTCCAGATCGTTGCCATAGCTGGGGATGGAGTTGAGGATCCGCTGTCGGAGGGCCTCGTGGCCCGCGAAGTCGGCCTGCAGAATCTCGTGCAACTGCTCCAGACTATACTCCCCCGTCTCGTAGACCAGATGCCGCACGGCCATGAGCCCATCGGCCAGATTGGCCAGGCCAACGAAGGAGTTCTCCACCCAGTTGTACCGCGCGCCGCCACGATCAAAGTCCAGGCCCTTCTCCAGGCAATCGCTGATGACGCAGCTCGCCAGTGGGAAGCATGCGGTCTGAGCCCGAGCCTGCCACACCCGGTGCAGGTGCTCGGCGCCTCCTCGCACCGTCTCCGCCAGACGGTCACGCACCAGGGCATTCAGCGCTTCAAAGCTCTCCGGGGCCGAGACGGTGCCCTCGGCGACGCCCTGCATCACCTGGAGCAACGCCTGGGGGCAGTTGAAGTATGGCGCCGTCACCCACATGTTGGAGGCGCCGACAACCTTGATCTCCACGCAGGTGGAGTTCATGTAGTTGTACGAATCGGCTTCCGATACCCCGTGCTCGCGGAGGGCCTGGACGATCAGCTCGTCGTTGAATAGCGCCGGGTCGCCCACACCGGTGCTGATCATCCGGCAGCAGAAATCCATGAGCTCGTCCGGGGTGCCCTCGTGCCAGGCTACACCGATGGTCGGGTACACGAGCTGGGTGGCCAGCCGGGCTTGTAGGACGAGATAGGTCAGCTCGTTGGTGACATCCTGCCCCTGCGCGTCGCGGCCGCCCACCATCACGGAGATCGCCGAGCCCGAGCCCAGGATCATGTTGAGCTGGATGAACAGACAGCAGATGAGTTCGAGGGCCTCCTCACGGGTGATGCGTCCCGCGGCCAGGTCGGCCTCGTAGAAGCGCCACAGCGTCTGGTCCATGCGTCCCGGAGTTGTCAGGCCGTGGTCCTCGCCAAACCACAGGGCGATCTCCGTCAGGAACATGAGCTGGATGGCCTCATGGAAGCTCGCGGGGGGCGAGCTCACCAGCCGTCGGCACATCGCACCCAGCTCCGCCCATTCCGGCGTCTCGTCTGCGCCCTTCTCACACAGTTCCGCCACGCGCCCGATGTACGTCTGCACACCGCGCAGGGCGATGGCACAGGCCTCGTAGAACGTGCGCTTGTCCTCGTCATCGGCCGCTGCCTGCCGCCGCAGGACCTCGTCGAGGATGCCTCCGAAGCCCACAGCGAAGACCTTCTCGAAGTCCGGATGGAAGTGCCCCGCGTCGCCTCCGGGGTAGGGCGGGATGCTCTCCAGGACGGGCCGCAGTTCGGCGATGCGAGCCTGCTCGGCCTCGGTGGCCGGGCGCAGCGCCGGACGGCCCACAATGCGCTCGCCTGAGGAGAGCTCCAAAGGCATGTTCAGCAGACGGTTGGCGGTACGGCGAGCCCGCCAGATGAGCCAGTCCTCGTCCTCGGTATGCGCCTGCCAGGCCTCGGCGTCGAGGATAGGGGCGGTCGGCAGCGAGGGCCAGCCGGTGACGGCCAGGGCGGCGTCGCGCAGAGCGCGGATCTCGGGACGTAGGGCCGGGCGCTGGATCAGGCCATTGGTTGCGGCATCGATCTCCATCAGTGTGTCGGCTGGCATTTCCACTAAGCCTCGGTAAGGAGAGTTCCAGGTCCAAAGTCGCAAGTCACAAGTCAACGGCGAACGGCGTTCATCTCTCGCGGGCCCGTCGAGCCTCTTGGGGGAGAGATGACGCGGCCAACGGCGTCTTCCCCCCGGCCCCTGTGCATCATTACCCCTTCACGGCACCAAGCTGAATGCCCTTGACAAAGAACTTCTGGCCCACGACGAACAGCACGATCAGAGGCACCATCGCCATCACTGACGCCGCCATCAGCAGCGTTGTTTCCCGGCCATAGGAGCTGTCGAAGAACAGCAGGCCGATGGGCAGGGTGCGCAGGTAGTCGTCCTTTATCATGACCAGGGGCCAGAAGAAGGACTGGTAGTTGCCCATGAAGGTGAAGATGGCCAGGACGATGAGACCGGGTCGGGCCAGAGGCATCACCACGTCCCAGAAGATCTGCCAGTGATTGGCGCCATCCATCTCGGCGGCCTCGTCCAGACTGGACGGGATCGTCAGCATGAATTGCCGCAGCAAGAAGGTGCCATAGGCGCTGAAGCAAGCGGGCAGGATCAGCACCGTGTAGGTGTTGATGAGCTTGAGCTGGGTCATCACCCAGTAGTTGGGGATGAGAGTGACCAGGCCGGGGACCATGAGCGTGGCCAGGTAGAGCATGAAGACCTTATCCCGCATGCGCCAGCGAATGCGAGAGAAGGCGTAGGCCGCGGCGGCGCTGGTAAGCACCTGGCCGAAGGTGACCCAGGCGGCGACGAACAGGCTGTTGAAGTAGTAGCGCCCGAAGGCGATGGTCTCGATGACCTCACGGTAATTGCCGAACTTCCATTCCTTGGGTAGGAACTGGCCCGACTGCACCTCGGAGAGCGGCTTGAGGCTGGTGGCCACCTGCCACAGGAAGGGGACCATCATCGTCAGCGCGGTGGCGGTCAGGACGATGTAGCCCAGGATGCGCAGGACCCGCTGCGCCGGCGTGCGCTTGCGGAACCGTGACCCGGGCGGGCCGGCGGTGGTGTCGTCGCTGAAGTCCTGCATACCTGTGTCTCCCGGTCGGTTTGTGCTTCGTATCTCCGTGCCTGGATGTTCTCGGCCTTTTCCGTCCTCCGCCGTTCCACGCCTGTCGAGCCGTTCTCCGTGGAACTCCGTGCTCTCCGTGTCTCCGTGGTCTGACGTTGGGTGTGCGCCGTTCTCCGCCGTTCTCCGCCGTTCTCCGCCGTCATCACACTTCCACGTCGAACGCCGACTTGCCGAACTTCCAGTTCACCAGCGTCATGGCGAAGATCAGCACGAACATGACCCAGGCGATGGTGGAGGCGTACCCGAGCTGGTACTCCTCGAAGCCCTTCATGTAGATGTAGTAGCCCAGGGTCACGGTGGACTCGGCCGGGCCGCCGGCGGTCATGACGCGGGCCTGCTCAAAGCCCCCCTGGAGCCCCCCGATGGCGCTCATGACGACGATGAAGAACGTGGTGGGGGCGAGCTGAGGCCAGGTGACGTGACGGAACATGGCCCAGCGCCCTGCGCCGTCGATCTCGGCGGCCTCGTAGAGCTCCGGCGGCACATTGCTCAGGCCCGCCAGGTACAGGAGCATGTTCGTGCCCCCGATGGCGGTCCAGATTCCCATGAACATGATCGCCGGCTTGGCCCAGGCGATGGAGAGCAGCCATTCGGGAGCGTCGGCATCGATGCCCACGGCGTCGAAGATAGCCCGTAGCGCGGTGTTTAGCGGCCCGAACTCCGGATTGTAGATGGCCTTCCACAGGATGAACAGGGCCACGCCGCTGGTGATGGTCGGGAGGTAGAACATGGTGCGGAACATCACCAGGCCGCGCAGCTTCTGGCTCAGGATGATTGCCAGGAACAGTGACCCGGCAATGCCCACGGGGATACCCAGCATCAGGTACGCCGTATTGCCGAAGAACTGCCAGAACCGCGGGTCGGTGAGAAGGTCCTTGAAGTTGTCAAACCCCACCCACTCCAGGGGGATGTTCTCGGTCATCTGCCAGTTGGTGAAGGCCATGACGAAGCTGAAGATGACCGGGAGGGCCATGAAGGCCAGGAAGCCCAGGAAGTTGGGGGCCAGGAAGAGCAGGGCGACCGGCCAGTTGTCCGCGCGTCGAGTGATCTGTGCAGCCATGCTGTCCTAGCCTCCCGCTTCCGGTTGCTTGCGGCCGGAGGTGAGCCTGCCATACTCCACCTGCAGCTCCGGGAACTTGCTGATATGCTCCTTGATGGCCGCGTTGATCTCTTTGGCCGCCGCCGTCATGGCCTCTGCGGGCTCCAGCTCCCGATTGCGCATCAGATCGAGGTACCGTTGGTAGATGCGGTTGGCCACATACGGATTGACGAACTTGGATAGCTCCACGCTGCGGGCGCAGGCCATCTCGCTGCGGAACACGTCGTTATAGTCCTCTTCCGGATGCTCGGGGTTGTGGAGGAAGCGATCGGTGTAGCAGTACTTGGTGACGGGCGCCATGTTGTCGGCGCTGTCGTTGATCTGGTTGCAGTAGTCCTCGCTGGCCAGGAACTTCAGATAGTTGAAAGCCTCCTTGACGTAGGGGCTCTTCTTGTTGAGCACGCTGATGCGCGTGACAAAGGTGGTGGCCTTCTGCTTACCCCGGGGCAGGGCGCAGGCGCCGATGCGGAGCTTGGGGTCCTTGCGCCAGACGATCAGGCCCCAGCGGCCGTAGCGGATCATACCCAGACGGTGGGCGGAGAACAGCGTGATGATCCCCTGTCCCCAGCCGCCGGCGGCGGCCATGGCCTGCTCCTCGCTGGGACTGGGGGCGCACTTGTGCTTGAACTCCAGGTCCATCAGCCACTGGGCCGCACCGATGGCCTCGGGCGAGTCCAGCGTGCAGCGGGTACCGTCCTCCGAGAAGAAACTCCCGCCGTTTTGCCAGATCGCCTCCATCAGGTCGTAGCCCATGACCCCGTAGGTCTGGTTGCGCCTGCTGCCCGGTTCCTTGATCGTGAGCCGCTTGGCCACATCCACGAACTCGTCCCAGTCCCAGTCGCCGTCCGGGTAGGGCACCCCGCACTTGTCGAAGATGTCCTTATTGTAGAAGACCACCCAGGGGCCGGGATTGGTGACGAAGCCGTACTGCCGCCCCTCGATGAACATGTTCTCCCTGGCCGCCGGCCAGGAGATCTCCGGCGTAACCCCGGCCTCCTCGGCCATTTCGGTCACGTCGGCGAGGATCCCGGCCTGATAGTAGGTATGGAGCTGCTGGCGGGTGTAGCAGTCGATGATGTCCGGGCCGATGCCGGCCATCGTCTGCACGATGATCTTGCTCTGATCGTTGTTGGTCGGGTCGATGGTGAGCTTCAGATTGGGGAACATCCTGTCGAAGATGGCGATCTGCTCCTGCCGGGCGGGGTTGTCGTCCGTGGTCAGAATCAGCCTTAGGCGCCCACCGTACTCGCGCTTGGGCTTGGTGGCCACGGCGGCGATAGACAGCAGACAAAGCAC
>CAYRFY010000256.1:0-10475 GCA_964423635.1 uncultured Armatimonadia bacterium
CCGGGCCTTGCCAAGACGCTCGCGGTGCGCACGCTGTCCCGGGCCATCGATACCGGTTTCCAGCGCCTGCAGTTCACCCCCGATCTGCTCCCGGCCGACATCATCGGCACCATGGTCTATGACGAGCGCACCAAGGAGTTCTTCGCCAAGCAGGGCCCGATCTTCTCCAATCTCATCCTCGCCGACGAGATCAACCGCGCTCCCGCTAAGGTTCAAAGCGCGCTCCTGGAGGCCATGCAGGAGCGACAGGTCACCATCGGCGGACGGACCTTCAAGCTTGAAGAACCGTTTCTGGTTCTGGCCACCCAGAACCCCATCGAGCAGGAGGGGACCTATCCGCTGCCCGAAGCTCAGGTCGACCGGTTCATGCTCAAGCTACGGATCACCTATCCGGACAAGGCCCAGGAGCTCGCGATCCTGCGGCGCTGGGCCAAGAAGGAAGGCCCGGTGGCCGAAGTCGTCTGTACGGCGGCGGACATCCTCCACGCGCGGGACGTGGTTCACGATATCTACATGGATGAGAAGATCGAGCAGTACATCGTCGACCTCGTCTGCGCCACCCGCGACCCCGAAGGGGCCGCCGAGGATGCCCGACAACGCCTGCGGGAGCGCCGGGACCTCACGGAAGAGCAGAGACGCGCCTGGGAGCAGGGTATCCAGACGCTGGAGGCCTGCCGCGAACTCATCGAGTACGGGGCCTCACCGCGTGCCAGCATCTGCCTCACCCTGTCCGCCAGGGCCTACGCCTTCATCCAGGGCCGCGGGTACGTGGTCCCCGATGACGTGATCGCGCTGGCCCACGACGTCCTCCGCCACCGCCTCTTGCTTTCCTACGAGGCCGAGGCCGAAGGGCTGAGTTCCGAAGACGTGATCGATCGCATCCTGCGAACGGTGGAGATTCCGTGACGGCGGGTGAGAGGTGGGGGAGAGGCGGGGACGTAATGCCTGCTGCCGGTGCCTGGGCCTGTGACGTTGATCCTGCCCCGCTCGTAGCCGTCGTCCGCGGCCGTCTACCATTGTCCCGGCCACCGTCGTGCTTGTCTTCGCGCTCTGTTCGTCGCTCATCCCGCCCATCTCGTTCGGCGGCTTTCCCGGCCGTCGTCTGGTAGGCTTTCAATGCCCGACACCCATGACCTTCTGCGCAAGGTCCGACATATCGAGATCCGCACCGATCGGCTCTCCGAGGACTTCTTCGCCGGGGGCTACCACTCGGTGTTCAAGGGCCTTGGTATCGAGTTCGACGAGGTGCGGCAGTACGTGGCGGGCGACGACGTGCGTAGCATCGACTGGAACGTCACCGCCCGCACCGGGTCACCCCATGTGAAGAGCTATGTGGAGGAACGCGAGCTGACGCTCCTGCTGGTTGTGGACGGCAGCGGCAGTCTGGATTTCGGCACCCAGGAACGGAGCAAGGAGGAGACCGCCGCGGAGATCTGCGCGCTTCTCGCCTTCTCGGCAACCAAAAACAACGACAAGGTCGGTCTGCTCATCTTCACCGACGATGTGGAGCTGTTCATCGTCCCCCGTAAGGGGCGCAAGCAGGTCCTGCGGGTCATCCGCGAGGTCCTGTACTTCCAGGCGAAAAGTCGCGGAACGAACCTGCGCGCTGCCATAGAGTTCGCCACCCGGGCTTTGAGCCGGCGGGCGGTGGTCTTCGTCGTCTCGGACTTCCGTGACGAGGGGTATCTGGACGCCCTGGCCATCGCCGATCGCCGGCACGACGTGATCGCCGTGGAGCTCCAGGACCCTCGGGAGTTGAGCCTGGGCAACGCGGGCCTCATCGAATTGGAGGACGCCGAGACCGGGCGCCGCATCACTGTGGACACCGCCGCTTTCGGGCTCAACAGGCAACTGGCGGCGCGACAGGCCAGGAGCGGCGAGGAGCGCCATCACGCGCTGCGCTCCCGGGGCATCGATGTGATCGAGGTCAGTACCGCTCAGTCACCGGTGGACCCACTGGTGCAGTTCTTCGCCAGACGGCGACGCCGTCTGCGCAGGTAGCTTCAAGAGACTATGGGGATCTTCCGCACGGCAGTGTGCATGACTCTCCCGGCCCTGGCGCTCCTGGCACAGGGAGCCTCCGCGGTGCCCGTGGATGTCAAAGCCGCCGCCGACAAGCAGCAGATCACCGTGGGAGACGTACTCACCTATACGGTGGAGGTGCTGGGCCCCGAAGGCACGACCGTCTCGATCCCGGACGCCGAGAAGAAGCTGGCGCCCTTCGAGTTGCGCGATATGCACACCGAGGAGGGGCGGACAGAGGACGGTCGGTTACGGGTCACTTTCACCTACCAGGTGGCGGTCTTTGAGACCGGCGACAAGACCATCAGCGGCCTGAAGCTGCAGTACCAGACGCCCGACGCAAAGAGGCCTGCGAGCGTCAGTGTGCCATTGGTGCAGGTGAAGGTACAAAGCGTCCTGCCGCCGGATGCTAAGGATATCCTGGACATCCGCGAGCCGGTTCCGGCCCGCATGGGGCCGGAACAGTGGCTGGCGGCGGCGCTGGTGGCATTGGCCATCCTGATACCTCTCGCGCTTCTGGGCTATCTGCTCTATCGCCGGCTGTCGCGCCCACGGCCAACCATCCAGCGCCACGCCGTCATCGCCGCCCACGAGCACGCCCTTTCCGAGCTCGCCTCCTTGCACAACAGCGATCTGCTGGCCGCCGGCCAGTTCAAAGCGTACTATACGCGGCTCAGTGAGATTCTTCGGGAGTATCTGGAGGCCCGCTACGAGGTCCCGGCCATGGAACAGACCACCTGGATGATCGACCGGGACCTGGCGCGGGCGAAGGTCCCGCAGAGCTGGCGCGATGATCTCGTGGGGACACTCAGACGCGCGGACCTCGTCAAGTTCGCCCGGCAGGAGGTGGCGCCGGAAGATGCCGTTGAGGACCTGCGACGCTCACGGGACGCGGTGGCGGCGTCCGGCCCGCAACCTGTAGACACGATCGAGGAGGCAGCGCCGTCGCCCGCGGCGGCACCATGATGCACTTCGCGTTCCCCTGGGCCTTCCTGGCTCTCATTGTGGTCCCCTTCCTGGTCCTGCAGGCGCTGTCTTCTCCTCGGCGCCGGGCGACGGCCGTTGTGTTCTCCGACTTGCGGCTCCTCCCCGGCCGCGGGGTCTCGCTCCGTCCCGCGCTGGCCTCACTCCTGCCCTGGCTCAAACTCGGGGCCTATGTCCTTCTGGTGGTGGCTCTCGCCCGCCCTCAGAGCCAGGCCGCCGTCGAGCAGGAGGAGGGCGAGGGGATCGATATCATGCTGACCATGGACATCTCCGGCAGCATGCTGGCCGAGGATTTCGAGCCCAAGAACCGGTTCATCGTCGCCAAGGAAACCCTGGAGCGCTTCGCGAACGAGACCATCAACGACCGCCTCGGGCTGGTGATCTTCGCCCGCCAGGCCTTCACCCAGTGTCCGCTCACCCTTGACCACGAGATGGTGGCCGAACTGATCCGGCAGGTGGAGCAGGGCATGATCGACGACGGCACCGCGATCGGAATGGCCATCGCCACCGCCGCTCACAGGCTACGAGAGTCCAAGGCCAAGAGCAAAGTCATCATCCTGATGACCGACGGCATGAACAATGCGGGCAAAATCGACCCCATCACGGCCGCCAGGGCCGCGGCGGCGCTTAAGGTCCGCATCTACACTATCGGTGTCGGCAAGGAAGGCGGCGCCCCGATCCCCCTCTATCGCGGGCTTCTGGGCAAGCAGTACAGCCGGAACCCCGACGGCACCCTGCAACTGACGGATGTGGATGAGGACACTCTCAAGAAGGTCGCCGACCTGACCGGGGGCAAGTACTTCCGGGCCACCGACGCCCAGGCACTGGCCCGCATCTACGCGGACGTGCGCAAGATGGAAAAGAGCCGTTTCGAGATCAAGAAGCGACGCCCCGTGGTGGAGGAGTTCCACCGCTATCTGTGGCCGGCGCTGCTGCTCTTGCTGGCACATATTGTGTTGGGGGCCACCGCGGCACGCAAGGCACCCTGACAGAGACTTGCGGCGACGCTATGCGGCGGGGCCCGCCGTTCGGAAGCGGCACCCGTCGCGCTCAACTGACCGACCGCCGCCTTGTGATCCGGGTGACATGATGGATGCATAACTACCTGACATGGCAGAGCCCCGGTGCGCTCAAGTGGCTCTGGCTGGTGATCCCCTTGCTGGGCCTGGCATGGTACGCCACCCGGGCCCGGCAGGCCGGCCTGGCCGCCTTTCTCGGTGCCCGCTACGTTCCCTCCCAGTGGCGCTGGCACAGGCGCCGACGCATCGCCAAGGATGTCCTGCTGATAGTGGCGTTCGGCCTTCTGCTGATCGCGTTGGCCAGACCCAGGATCGGCGTGGAGTTGCAGAAGGTGGAGCGCAAGGGCGTCGACGTGGTCCTCTGCGTCGACACCAGCGACAGCATGCTGGCGCAGGACGTTCACCCCAGCCGTCTGGAGGCCGCCAAGGAGGCGGCCCTGGCGCTCATCGGGCGTCTGGGCGGCGATCGCATCGGGGTCGTCGTGTTCGCGGGCAGCTCGTATATGTATGCCCCGCTCACCATCGACCACGACGCGGCGGCCACCTTTGTCTCCAGCATCGCGAGGGGCTCGGCCCCCGCCCCCGGAACGGCCATCGAAGGCGCCCTGCAGTCGGCCATGCGCGTCCTGGAGGGGGCCGAGACTAGCCACAAGGTCATCGTCCTGCTGGGCGACGGGGAGGACCACCCGGGTGTGAAGCTGGATCCGGTCAAAGCGGCGCGGCAGGCCGGCGTTGTCGTCCATGTGGTCGGGCTCGGTGGCACCGACCCCGAGCCCATTCCCATCCCGGACACCGACCAGCAGGCCGAGAGCCAGAGCCCTGCCGGGGTGTTCGAGGAGTTCTTCGGCTCTGTCGATCCGGATGCCGGCGTGCGGTCCAAGTTCAAGCAAGACCGCAATGGCGACATCGTCATGACTCGTATGAACGACAAGCTGCTGGCGGATGTGGCGCGGGCCGGGGGTGGGGTATTCGTCAAGAGCTCCGAGAGCGGCGCCAACGTGGACCGCATCTACCAGGCCATCTCCGGCATGGAGTCCGGCGTCGTCGGAAGCTACCAGTTCACTCAGTACGCGGAGAGGTTCCAGTGGCCTCTGGGCTTCGCACTTCTGCTGATCGCCATCGAATGCCTCACCGGCGCCGCGCCGCGCAAGAAGGCAGGTGACGCGGATGCCGGTTAGCGCACGTTCGCCCGTCTCCGCATCCGCGGTCCTGGCGCTGTGTCTGCCCATTCTCCTGGGCTTCACCCTTCCGGGGGAGTTCGGCAGGCTCATCGAGGCCGGGAACAAGGCCTATTCCCGCGGGGACTACAGACGCGCGGCCACCCGGTACGGCAACGCGCTTGAGGTCACCCCCGACAGCCCCGAGGCGCTGTTCAACCGCGGCGCCGCGCGGTACAAATCCGACGACTTCGACGCCGCCCTCGAGGACTTCGCCAAAGCAACCTGGGGCGCCACGGGAACTCTCAAGCAGCATGCCGAGTACAACGCAGGCAACTGCGATTACAGGATGCAGAGATACGATGACGCCATCGGGCGCTACAAGCGCGCCCTGACACTGGATCCGGCCGACACCTGGGCCAAGCACAACCTCGAGATGGCGCTCCGGGCCAAGCAACAGCAGGAGCAACAGGACAAGGAGAAACCGAACCAGGACGACAAGGACCAGCAGAAGCAGGACCAGCAGAAGCAGGATCAGCAGAAACAGGATCAGCAGAAGCAGGACCAGCAGAAACAGGATCAGCAGAAACAGGATCAGCAGAAACAGGATCAGCAGAAACAGGACCAGCAGAAGCAGGACCGGCAGAAGGGGCAGGGCGCTTCGGATCGGAAGCAGGAGCAGGCTCAGCCCATGACGCCTGAGCAGGCGGCCCAGCTTCTGGGCGCTCTGGCCCGCGAAGACGCCAGTCTGCAGAAGCTCATGCGGCGCGCGCCCATGACTCCGGAGAAGCCCACCGACAAGGATTGGTAGCTTGTGTGTGTTGTCCGCATTGGAACATGGCCGTTGCGGTCACCCGGCCTGGCGACGACTGCGGCACTGGTGGGCCTTCTGGCCTTCTGCCGGATCCCGGCTTGCGTCGCGGATGTCGAGTTCCGCGCAGATGTGGATACAGACGTACTCACGACAGACGATCTGCTGTATCTTACCGTGAGTCTGTCGACATCGGGCGCCGGAGCGTCGGGGGAGCCCGAGCTAGAGAGCAGCGCCGGCTTTGCCGTGACCGGAAGACCGAGCCAGAGCGTGAGCTACAATGTCGTGGGCACACGGATCAGCAAGCGGTCCCAGTATGTGTTCGCTCTCCGGCCACTTCGGGCGGGCGTCCTGACTACGCCCACTGCAACGGTGACGGTGGCCGGGACCGAGTACCGGACAGAGCCCATCAAGGTGCAGGTGAACCCGGGGAGTGGGGGAGGGGCCGCTCCCTCCTCCGGCGGCGTTCCGGACGCGGGCGCACCTTCTCCGACCGCACCCGATCAAGCGCCGTTCGAGGGCACACCGGCCTGCGCCATCGTCTGCAAGGTCGATGACAAGACTCCCTACCGCGGCCAGCAGGTGATCCTCACCGCCGAGCTGTACCGGTCACAGTATGTGGACGCCAAGCTGGAGCCCGGCGCTCCCTCGGGCGGGTTCATCATTGAGGAGCTGCAGACCGGGAGACGTACCTCGGACTGGGTCTCGATCAACGGCATGCCCTACGAACACGCGAGCTTCGAGTGGGCGTTGATGCCTCTTGAGACGGGGAAGCAGGAGGTTACGGCCCCGGTGATCCTCAAGGAGACCGGCGGTCAGGGGCGGGAATTCGTGGGCAACAGCATCACCCTTGATGTGCGCCCGCTACCGGCCAAACCCGGCGGCGGGGCTGCTGCCGTGGGGTCGTTCGCCGTGCGGTTGAGTGTGGAGAAGAGCCAGGTCAAGGCCGGGGAGGGCGTCACGGCGACCGTCAGAATCGACGGGATTGGTGATGTCAGTCCGGTGAGTCGTCCGGCCCTCTCAGTGCCCCAATGGTGCAAGGTCTACGATTCCTCAGAGGACCGGAAGACCGAGACCCGCACGTACGGGGGCAAACAAGCCATCGGGGGTACGGCCAGCTTTGACTACTTGTTGGTGCCACGCCGGGCCGGGTCCCTGGCCATCGACCCGGTGGAGGTTATCTACTTCGACCCCGGCGAGGGCCGGTACGTAACGGCCAGCAGCGAGGCCGCGCTGGTGACGGTGACCCCCGGGGAGGTGATCCAGGAGGACGCCGAGGACGCCCAGACCTCGGAGCTGCACCACATCAAGACCTCGCGCCCGCGACTTCAGGCCCGTCCTGTGGTGCTGTTCGGGCCGATACCGGGCGTGGTGGTGGGCGTGTGCGTCTTGCTCGTGCTCTGGGCGGCGGTGATCCGGGTGCGCGACAACCGGCGGAGGTCCGCCCCTGACGTGGCTCTGGCTCACGGGGCCGCTCGCGCGGCTCAGAGGGCCCTGGCCCGAGCGGGCAGGGCGCCGGATGGAGACTTCTATCTGAGGGTCGAGGAAGCCGTGACACAGTACGCCGCCGACAGGTTTGGGCTCCCGCTCTCGGGCCTGACCGCCGAGCAGATGAAGGACGGGCTGCTGGCACGCAATGTGGATCCGCGAGCGGCCGAGGCGGCGCGCGAGGTCCTCTTGGCCTGTCATGCCTCACGCTACGCACCGGGCATGCTCGAGGCATCCTCGCGACAGCGCATTCACCAGGCCGCCGGCGAGGTCATCCGACTTTGCGAACGGGGAGGAGGGCAGAGCGATGACGGACAGTAGTGGGCGGCGAAAACCGGCGCGCCGGCGCCTCGGCTCACGGGCCTACTCGCCACCCGGGCCGCCCCGATGGCTCGACGCCATCGCCCTGGCCTGCGGATGGGTCATACTTCTGACTTGGTGCGCCCCGGCTCCGGCCCAGCCCGCCGCCGATGCCGCGCAGCTCTTCTTGCAGGGCAACGATCGCTACGAGGCGGGTCAATATGCTCAGGCGGCGGCGGCCTATCGCCGCTGCTATGAAGCCGGATTCCGGGGAGCCGATGTGCTGTACAACCTGGGCAATGCCTATGCCCGGCAGGAGCAGATCGGCCTGGCCCTGGCCGCATACCACGGAGCCAGACGGTTGGCGCCCAGGGACCCCGACCTGCTGTTCAACATCCAGCAGGTGGCCTCACTGCGCGCCGAGCCCATTCCGCCGCTCCCCCGGGGCTGGCTGGCCACCATCGGCGAGACCTTCGTGACCCGCCACACGCTCAACGAACTCACCACCGTCGCCCTGTGCGCCCTGCTTGGCGCGGCGATCCTCGCGGCGACGGCACTGCGCCGACGTCGCACCTCGCTCCGCCTCGCCGTTGCCCTTGCCGCGGCCATCGTGCTCACAGTGTTGGCCTGGGCCGCCGTGTACTCGTGCTACAGCGCGGACTACCTGCATCCCCGGGCTTTCGTAGCCGTCGCCTCGACGACCCTGCGCTCCGGGCCCGGGGAACACTTCGAGGTGACGGGTACTCTCCTCGACGGCACAGCGGTGACGCCGGTAACGGACAGCGGGCTGTGGGTTGATGTGAAGCTTGAGACCGGTAAGCGCACGTGGGTGCGACAAAGCGATCTCGAGCGGCTCTAGACATCCGCGGGCGGCGCGAGCGCCGCTTGTGCGAAGGCTCTCGCCATATACGAGGAGGTTCCTCGAGCTGCTATTGCCGGGAGCGGACGCTCTCAGCAGGACACTCCCATGCGAATGTGAGCTTTTCGGCCGCGCTGCTGGCTCACATTATGCATGAGCGCACTGGGGCCACATTTCGCCATTCCCACGTCCGGAACGGTCGAAGTGCTGCCGTTCTCCCCCCTCCTCCCGTCTCCGCCGGCCGTTTGGCGGAGCACAAGCGGCTCGAAGAGACGCCGATAGGCGGGGCTGGGGGGGTGAGGCGACGTGAGTCGGCGCTTGCCCGGAACCTGCATAATCTGAGTGCTGGGTGCGTCCATGGGTGCACTTACTGACGCTTGAAGCAGGTCCTGGGGCCGCAACCAAGCCGTTGGCCACTCTCCCGCATGGCGGGCCCCGCCCGGCCGTGGCACCGACCCGAGGCGAACCTCCGTGCTCGTCGGTGTGCGGCGAAGGTGCGCTATCGATTCGGCTGCGGGCTGATGGAGCGGGGGCTCGATAGCCTTTCGGCGAACTCCCGCGTCCAGCGCCGCCGGGCTCACGACTGCCCACAACGGTCGATCGCCGCGATCTGGGCGACCGGAAGAGGATGCACAGTGACGCAGACGCCGGAGAGCAGAGCTGACGGCGCCGGGTGGCGGCTGAGGCCCTACTACTTCGTGGTAGGTGGGGTGCTTCTACAGGGCCTGTCGCCCGTGTTCACCAAGATGCTGCTGATGGACGGCTTCTCACGCGAAGCCGTGGTCAGCGGTCGCTACGTACTGGCCGTCCTGACGCTGCTGCCCTTCGGGATCTCCAGCACCAGACGGAGCCTCGCGGCGGGCAAGCCGCGGCCGGTGGACTGGCTCGCGCTGTTTCTTGTGGGCGCTCTCGGCTCCGGCGTGGGCGCCCTGCTCTTCACCGCCGCGCTGGAGTATTCATCGGCCGGCATCGTCAACGCCATCTCCAAGACGGCCCCGATCTTCGTGGCCTTCTTCGGCTACCTGCTCCTTGCCGAGCGTGTCACCGTGGGACGACTGGCGCTGGTGGGCGCCATGGTTGGGGCGGACGCCCTCATCGGGCTGGGAGAGCTCTCCTTTTCCGGGGCCGAAGCACGCTCCAGGCTCCTGGGCGACGGATTGGCGCTCCTGGCCGGCATCACGCGGGCAACGTCCGAGATCATCGCCAAGAACGCTCTCAAACGGTTCCGGCCCTCAACCGTGACGCTCTGGCGCTTCCTGGGCGGGCTTATCGTCACCGGCAGCGTGGCCGGGTTCACCGGGGCCTATCGCGAGCTTCTGCACCCCGGCGGCAGTGCCATCGGGCTCTTCTTGCTCCTCGGCGTGGTAAGCACCGCCCTGAGCATGTACCTGTACTACAAGGGCACCGCCGAGATCCCGGTGCACGTCGCCGTCAGTCTGAAGATTCTCGGCGCGGTCGTCACGGTTATCGTGTCGTGGGTGGTGCTGCAAGAGCGGCTCAACCTCTACCACGTTGCGGGCATCGGTGTCCTGATCTCCGGGGCGTACCTGCTCGTCCTGCGGGCGGCGCGGGAGGGGCAGGCCGCGGGGCCGGCGCCGGAGGACGGCCCGGCGGAGCAACCCGGGCCCCATCAGCAGGTCCAAGGGATTCGTGTACGTTTCACGCTGATGGTGATCGGCCTGACGGTGGCCACTGTCGCCGTAGCCACCGCGCTTTCAGTCCGGCACACCAACACCATGATCAGCGACCAGACACGACTCACGATGGGGAAGGTCGCGGCCGTCCTGGTACAGCTCGGGGGCCTGGATGATCCTCCGGACCGGGCCAGCATCCAG
>CAYRFY010000257.1:0-10457 GCA_964423635.1 uncultured Armatimonadia bacterium
ACTCCGTCCCGCAGGGCGGGACCGGCGGAGACGGGAGGAGGGGGGAGAACGGCAGGACTTCGATCGTCCCGGACGTGGGAATGGCGAAATGTGGCCCCAGTGCGTTTATGCATGATGTGAGTAGAAGTCCGGCCGACAAGTCCGGCTGGCCCGGCTCATGTCATCCTGAGCGTCCATCTCGCACAGCGAGATAGCGAAGGCTCTCACGGTATCCCAGGAGATTCCTCGGGCTGCTCTTGCCGGGAGCGGACGCTCTGGCGATGACCTTCCCATGCGAATGTGGGCGCTTCGGCCGGACCTCTACCCTCTCCCAGCAGGCGGCACGCATATTGCAGGCGTCCATTGGGCACGCCCCGGAAGCAGCGGTCTCGCGGAAAGGCCGGAGCGCTGCCCGGTCGCCCTATGGGCGCCTGATTGGCGTCGGGGGTGCCGCAGCGGCGCGTCCCCACTCACACCCCGAGCAGAAGATGAACGGAAGGCCCACACCCTATGCAGCCCCAGTCTCGCCCAGACGCTCCCTGCGGTTCTGACGCTCACGCACTGGCCGCCGCCGAGGCCTCCGTCCGCCGACGGCTGCGCAGGCGCCCCGACGCTCCCGATCTCAACGCCGAGCTGGGCCTGCTCTTGTGCTATCAAATGCGCGAGAGCGAGGCCGTTCCGCTTCTGGACAAGTCTCGTGGCGCCCGGCAGCACCGCCGGCTTTGCCAGATCGTGATCGACCATCTGCAGAGCCGCTGCCTGCTGGCGGCCAAGACCGGGATCCCCGATCGCCAGGCCGCCGAGCTTCTTTCGACACTCACCGATCAGACCGGTGTGCAACCCGGCGATGTGGGAGTCACTCTGACGGCCTGTCTCATCGTCAGAGACGAGCAGGACAACCTGCCCCGCTGTCTGTCCAGTCTGCAGGGAGTGGCCGACGAGATCGTCGTCGTCGATACCGGCTCCACGGACGACACGGTCCGCATCGCCGAGAGCTACGGCGCTAAGGTGGGGCACTTCACCTGGTGCGATGACTTCGCCGCAGCCCGCAATGCGTCTTTGGACTTGGCCACCGGTGACTGGATCCTGTGGATCGACGCCGACGAGCAGGTGGCCCCCGAAGGCGGACGCGAGACCCTGCACGCCGGCCTGGTAAGGCCGCACTTCGGCGGCCACTGTCTGCTGGTCAGCAACATCCTGGACGGCGATCGCGGGGCCAACGTCTACCTCTTCAAGCCCGTCCGCCTCTTCCGGCGACTCCCTGAAGTCCGCTTTCGTCATCGCATCCACGAGCAGGTGCTGGAGGCCCTGCTCGAGCTGGGGCTCTCCGTCGCGGTCCTCCCCGGGCCGGGGCTGAACCACTACGGCTACAGCCCCGAGCAGGTGCAGGCCAAGGACAAGCAGGCCCGTAACCTGCGCATGCTGCGGCGTGAGGTTGAAGACGAGCCACAGAACGCCTTCCAGTGGTACAACCTGGCGGCCGCCTACGCCATGGCGGGCATGTCCGAGCAGGCCGTGGAGGCCTGTCGTCAGAGCGCGCGCTTCACCGACTACAGCTCCTCCGGGTACATGACGTTCATCGCACCCAACTTCCACCTGCTCGCCCAGGAGCTGACGAAGACCGGCAGGCCCGCGGAGGCTCTGGAGGTCTGTGACGAGGCGGACAGACGGGGCTACGGCGGCCTGCAGACGGAGTTCCATCGTGCGGCGGCGCTGCTGGCGGCCAAACGTCCCGAGGAGGCCCTGGCGGCGGCGGAGCGCTGCATCGCGGCCCGCTGGGGCGAAGACGCCCAGGGCGACTACAGCATCGTCTCCTTCCGGCGCTATGCGCTCAAGGGCATGATCCTCGTGGAGATGGAGCGCTACGAGGAGGCACTTCCGGAGCTGCAGCGGGCGCTGCAGGTGGTACCCGATGACCCCGCGACGCAACTGCTGATGGCGGTCGCGTTGCGCAAGATGGCCCGCCTCGATGAGGCCCTGGGCTACCTGGGGAGCTGCTTTGACGCGGAGCGGGAGGGCGTCACGGCTCTGGCCCTGGCCGCCGGTCTCCATCGCGAGGCCGGACGGACGGCCAAAGCCGTGGAGACCTACCAGCAGTATTGGGATCGCGGCGGACGCGACCCCTCGGCGGTGCTGGAATGGGCCACGACCTGTCGCGACCTGGGTGAGCCCGAGCGGATGATCCCTGCTTTCGAGTACATGGCGGCCGCAGGGCACCTGACCACCACGATGCTCACGTACTGGGCGGATGCCTTCGAGAAACAGCAGCAGCCCGAGAAGGCGCTGCGGTGTCTGGTCGCGGTCATCGAGCACACCCCCGCCGATCCCCGGGCCTACTTCAACTGCGCCGATCTGATGTTCCGGCTCCAGGCATACGCCGACGCCGCCGGCGTCTACCGACAGGGGCTGCGCTTCCAGCCGGACAACGCCCAGGCCTGGCTGCAGACGGGCACTTGCATGTACCGGGCAGGGTCTCTGCACGGGGCGAGAACCTGTTTCGAGCAGGCGCTGCGTCTGGAGCCCGGGAGCATCGAGGTACGCAACAACCTGGCCCACGTCACCCGTCTGCAAACCGAGATCGAAGTGGCGACCCTGGTCTAGAAGTCCGGCCGAAAAGTCCGGCCGGCCCGGTTTCTGTCATTCTGAGCGTCAATCTCGCGTAGCGAGATAGCGAAGCATCTCGCGGGCGCTCTCGGAATGGCACTCCCCGGCGAACCTGGGCTTCTCTTTCGGGCCTCCCGAGGCGCGAGGGCCACACCGGCCCACGAAGCGGACGCATACAGGAGGATTTGGCATGGCACAGACCGTCCTGACGATGGACAAGCTGCACCTGGGCTGCGGGCGCAATACCCTTCAGGGCTGGATCAACCTGGATATCGTCCCCGGTGAAGGTGTGGACGTTGTCGCCGACCTCGACGCCTGCGCCGAGACTCCCCTGCCCTTCGAGGACGACAGCATCGAGGAGTTCCTGGGAGTGCACGTGCTCGAGCACCTCCACAACCCTCTGCCACTGATGCAGGAGCTGTACCGGATCGCCAGGCCCGACGCGAGGGCGTACGTCACCGTCCCGTACGGCTCCAGCGACGATGCGGCCGAGGACCCCACTCATGTGCGTCAATACTATCTGGGGTCCTTCAGCTACTTCTCCCAGCCCACCTACTGGCGCGCCGACTATGGCTACCGGGGGGATTGGCTGGTGGAGAAGATCATCCTCCGGGTCAGCGAGAAGCGGTATGCCGGCAAGTCGGCGGCGGAGATCTACGAAGAGGTCATGCACGGGCGCAATGTGGTGATCGAGATGACCGGAAACCTGGTGGCCGTCAAGCCCGCCCGGGAGCCGAAACAGGAGCTCATCCACCGGCCGCAGATCGATATCACGCTGGTCTAGCCGCCCCGGGCGACGCACGCCGTCACTTCGCGACCTCACCGGGACCCACGAAGTACCCGGCAAAAAAGGAGCCAGCATGGCACAATCGACAGCCCGGACCACCCCCGTGGACGAGACGCCCATGACGGGCGTTGTGGCCAATGAGCTGTTCCGCCGGGCCGAAGCGGCCGCGGCCGAGGGGCAGTACGAGCAGGCCGTCGAGCACTACGAGCATCTCCTACGCGCCGGCGTCGAGCCGGGCCTGATGCTCTACCGTCTGGGCGTCGTCGCCAACGCCCAAGGGCGCTATGACCAGGCCTGGGAGTACCATAACGAGGCGGTACGTCAAAACCCGGGGCTCGCCGCGCGCATCTCGCCGGAGGACGCCAAGCACCATGACCTGGTCTGCCGGGGCCCTTACGATCAGGAAGAGCCCACCTCCTGCCCCATCTGCGGGCACACCGGCTTTGAGCCCATGCAGGTCATCAATTGCCTGGCCTGGCCCACATACCACCCGGCCCTGTCTCCCGTGCGTCGTTGGATGCGCTGTGATGCTTGCGGTCACGGCTTCGTGAGCCCCAGGCCCACTCAGGCGGCCCTGAGCCGCCTGTATCAGGACACTCCGCCGGACACGCTGCTGGGGGTGGACTACTTCCATCTGAGCAGGTACTCCGACATCGTCCATCGCTTCTGGGAGCTCATGCCCGGAGGCGACCTGCTGGATATCGGCTCAGCCCAGTGCTACATGCCTGCCGTAGCCATGGACTTCGGCTACCGCGCCGTTGCCATGGACCTGGTGCCCCTGTACGCCGAGTACGCTCGGCGCGCCGGCTGTGAGTTCATCCTGGGCGATGTGGCCACCTACGACTTCGGAGACCGTCAGTTCGACATCGTCACCGCGGGAGATATCATCGAGCATGTACTGAACCCCGTGGCCGTCGTTCGGCGCATGGCGGCCCTGCTCAAGCCCTCCGGCCTGCTGTGGCTCTCAACACCCAACCACGAGGGGGCCTGGACCCGCCTGGCCGGCGACAGGGACCCCATGTGGGCCGAGAGCGAGCACGTCCAGTTCTTCTCGCTGCGCAGCCTCAAGCGCGTCCTTGCCGACTGCTCGCTGACCGTGGTGGACTATCGGATGTCCCAGACCTGGATGGGCTGCGCCCAGGTGATGGCACGGTCCGTATAGGTCCGCGTCGCGAGCAACTCAGTAGGCGGCACACCTGCACAAGGCACGGGAAGGAGCGATCCGACCCGTGCCCCTTCTTTGCCGTCCATGGCCTGCACCCCGCGGGGCCGTGGGCCCCATGGCGCAGGAGGCCGCCGGCGCCTACACCCTCCCGAACGTCGCGTGCTCCCGCCGCCCCATTGGCCCGGCGCGGGACGCAGCCCGCCCCCAACGCCCACCCAGAACGCAGGCGGCGACCGGCCTTCGCCGGTCGCCGCCTGCAGAACTCTGCGCCCGTCCTCCGCCCGTCCTAGCTGGGTGCAGGTAGACCGTACTCGGCGGCCTTGGTGCGCAACTCCTTGGACGAGATACCCAGGATCTCACTGGCCTGACGCGCGCTGCTTGAGGTGGCCTCCAGCGCCCGGCCAATGTGCTCTTTCTCCATCTCCGCAAGCGTCCGGAGGCTCTCGGTGCCGTGGCCGCATCGATCGGCCTCAGCGTGGCGTGCGTTGAGGCGTACGTGCTGCCCCCGCACCTTGGACCCATGGGCCAGAAGAGCACAGCGCTGCACGACGTTGTTCAATTCCCGCAGGTTGCCGGGCCACTCGTGGCCCTGCAGTCTCTCCATGGCGTCGGTTTCGAACTCCTTCGGGCCGCTACCGGTCTCCTTGCGCATGCTCTCCAGGAAATGCTGGGCAAACAGGGGTATGTCACCGGTGCGCTGGCGCAGGGGCGGCAGGGTCAAAGGGACAACGGCCACGCGATAGTAGAGGTCCTCGCGGAAGCGCTCCTCACCGATGGCCGTCAGAAGATCGCGATTGGTGGCCGCCAGGACGCGCACGTCCACATCAATGGGCTTGACCCCACCCAGTCGCGTGACCTGCCGATCCTGCAGGAAGCGCAGGAGCTTCACCTGCGCCGTGGGGCTGAGCTCCCCCACCTCATCCAGCAGCAGCGTGCCGCCGTCGGCCATCTCGCAGAGGCCCTTCTTGGCCGCGCTGGCGGATGTGAAGGCCCCCTTCTCGTGTCCGAACAGCTCGCTCTCCAGCAGGGTGTCGGGTATGGCGCCGCAGTTGACGGCCACGAAGGGCCCCTCGCGCCGGTCGCTCATATAATGGATGGCCCGGGCCAGGTACTCCTTGCCTGTTCCCGTCTCACCCTCGATGAGGACCGAGGCCCGGCTGGCCGCCACCCTCGCCGCGGTGATATAGCAGTCCCGGGTGGAGGGATCCCGGCTCAGCACATTGCTGAACCCAAAGCGCTTGGCCAGTGCATCCCACAGGAAGCCCCAGTCCTCGCCGCTTCCCCCACCCGCCAGCGCACGGCGGCTGATCTTCAGCAACTCCGCCGGCTCAACGGGCTTGCACAGGTAATCCGTCGCCGCGCTGCCCAGTGCCTCGATGGCGCTTTGCATGGTTGGGTAGCCGGTGATGACCACCGCGGGCCCGGTGAATCCACCGTCGCGGAGGTCCTTGAGCAGGTCAATGCCATCCCCATCCGGGAGCCGCTGATCCAGGACGACCAGATCAAACGAATGCTCCCGGGCGATTGTAGGGACGTCGGCTCCCGACGCGGCCTCCACCACGCTCCAGCCATCCTGCGTCAACGTCTGGGCGGCAATCACTCTCAAAGCATCATCATCGTCAACGACCAGGGCCTGACAGCCTTCTCGCATGGCGTGCTCCCCCAGGATTGCGCCCGACAGTGACTGCTTCTCCTGCTCCGCTTGCCGCTCGGCGCGGCAAAGCGTGCCCCTTGCGCAGTCGGTGCCGGACATGCAAAGCAGATAGGTGCGGTCCTACCGTGGACAGGAAGATGCCGCGGACCTTGGGAGCATCGTGCGTTGCTGCGTGTGGTGCTGGTCCCTGGCCGGCGGCGATATACCCGCGTCCGGCGCGTCGGGGCCTGACCGTTCGTCGAGGATTGGAGGGTGGAGTACCTTCGGTCCATCGCCGCGTGCCACGTCACCTCGTCCGGCCGCCTGCGGCGGCACAACCCCGAAACCGGCTCCCGCGCCCACGGAAGCCACGCCGGCGAAAGACTGGAGGCCCGGGACCGCGATCCCGTTATTCCAGGTCGGACAGTGCCTATATCGGCACCTGTTGCGAGAACTTTACTGGCCGACGACACGCAATTGCGCGCCGTCGGCCGAGAATACCCTGTCGCAAGGGATCAAATCAGAGTGGAAAACCCCAGGAAACCCGGATTCCCAGAGGGAAACTGCCCGTTCCCAGCATGGGAATGCCGGCGCGGGATTGAGCAACATTTGTGGATGGTAAATGCCCGCTTTAGCAGTCCACCGGCGCCAAACCGCGGCGTCTAGCCTGTGAACCCGGTAAGCATCGCCTCGATCTTGGGCAGCTCGTTGGTCAGGGCCCAGCGGGCCCGAGACATGATACCCGTCCCGATTCCGGCGCTGATGTTGCTGAGAGTGGCGGCGCTGTTGCCCCCGCTGTGCTCGGCGGTGGCCGTGAAGCCCATCTCCCGGGCGATCTGGTTGCCGACCAGTACGTCCGCGGCAACTCTGGGCAGCAGGCCCGCACCCAGTACCTGGTGGTGGCGGCGGATGGCCTCCACGATATCAGGGGCGAAATGCCATTCCCTGGCGGCCTCCGCGCCGATGTCGGCATGGTCGATACCGATCCGGCGACGCTCCACCTCCACCAGCCCGTCCCCGGTGCGCTGCGCCTCCGCGATGCACTCGGCGTAGACATGGCCCAGTTCGGCGGCCAGGATCATCTTCCCCACATCGTGCATCAGGCCCGCGAAGTAGGCATTCGCCCGCTCCCGCCCCGACCCGGCGGCGCCGGAGCTGGCCGTGGCGACGGTGAGATTGTGCCGCCACAGGGCCTCGCGGTCCAACCCGGCGTGATTGAAGGCCGAACTGAAGCTGTTGGTCAGATAGTAGGCGGAGGCGATCCCGCGGATGGACGAGGCGCCCAGACGGGCCACGGCCGCCGATACATTATCTATGGCATGTACCGGGGCCAAGTCCGTCGCGTTGGCGGCCCTCACTACCTTCGCGGCCAACACCTCTTCCATGGAGATGGCGTGCGCGATCTCCGATGCGCTGACGTTCTCCGCCGAGCAGGCGCGTACGATGGACGCCAAAGCGGCGGGAAACGGCGGTATTCGCTGCAGAACGCTGCTGAGTATTGACTGCTGCGGAGCGCGGGCACTCTCTGCCATGGTGCTACCTCATCCCCCCGACGACTCGCGGTCGCCTAGAGTTACACTGGGTCGTGTCGCCTTCTAGCACGGCAATCGGCCGGTGGACTTGAGCGGCCCCGGGGTAAAAAGCCAAATTGCCGCTTGTACCACTACTGTTACCGGACCCGCCCGTCAAGTGCCCTCCGGGGGGGCCGATCATTCCCCCACACCAACCTGCTCCCCATGCGGCGCAGGCACTACTGTGAATCGTGTTGAATGCTATGGCTGATATTGCTGCCGAAGACATCCTCACCGACTCACCGCGAGCCAAGAGCTCCTCTCGCGAGAAGCCTGCCATGGAACCGGGCCTGCGCAAGGCGGCCATCGTGCTGTCGATGATCGATGCCGAGGACGCCATTGCGGTCTGTCGCCGCGTGGACCCGGTGACCGCCCATGACCTCATCAACGCACTGAGCAATATCGGGGCCGTGCCCACCGATGAGAAGCGGCGGGCCCTGGGCCGCAGCATGGAACGCCTCCAGCTCGGCGGCGGCAGTCCGACGCGTCTGGCCACCCAACTGCGGGAGGCCGTCTTGGGCCTGCAGGGCAGCGTGGGCGACGGCTCCGACGAGAGCTTCGAGCAACTGGCACTCCTGGACAAGGCGGACCCCAGCCTGATCTGGCGGGCCATGAGCGACGAGATGCCACAGGCGGTGGCCCTCATCGCCCGCCATCTCTCGCCCACCAATGTTGCCAAACTCATGGCTCAGATGCCTGAGGACATGAGGGGTGAGGTGGCCTTCCGCATCGCCTCTCCACGCCCCCCCACAGCCGGCGCCCTCAAGGCCTTCGCCAGGGCGACGGACCGTCTCGTCAAGATCGCCACCAGCGGCGGCGGCACCCAGGATGGGCACATCGGGTTCCTGGCCGACGTGGTCTCCCAACTCAACCGGAAGCTGGCGCAGGGCGTCATCGCCGATATCAAAACCCGGTCCGAGGAACTGGGCAATACCATCGAGCAGATGGTCTACAGCTTCAGCGACCTGCTGGCGCTCCCCGGTCCGGACCTGCAGACCATCCTGCGCAATACTCCCAGCAGCGAGCTGGCGCTGGCGATGAAGGGGATCGACGACGATCTGCGCCAGGTCGTGTTCAAGAACCTGTCCAAGCGTGCACGGTCGGTCCTCGAGGAGGAGATCGAGCTACTCGGACCGATCCCCGCCAGCGAAGCCGAGCGCGCTCAGACCGAGATCCTGCAGGTCGCCCGCACCCTCGACGCGGCCGGGGAGATCTCCCTCGAGCCCGCGGAGGTCGAGTACGTCGACTGAGAAGCCTGCGGAACGATACCCACGGTCGGGCGCCGCTTCCGCGCGGTGCCCGGCCCGCTATCCACCGGCCGATACCTACCGGCCGCCGCAGGCCCCCGGCCGTCGCCGCGTCCGTCGGTGGACGCCGTCGGGTACGCCACCACATGAGGACTATACACTGCATCACCGCCCCGGCCCCCGGCGCCTTCGCCGTCGAGCCTGAATGGAGAGACGCCCCGTGTCACGTCAGCCAAGAGAGATCGCGGACTACGACTTCCGTCAGGCCCAGTTCCTCTCGGCCGACCAACTCCGCGAGCTGCAGGAGCACTGCGCCAACCTCTGCCGCGCCCTCCAGCGCTACGTGCCGGAGTCCACGGGGCTCGCGGCGGGCTTCAGCCTGGAAAAGCTCCTGCCAATCACCTACGATGGGTACCTCGACGGCCTCCCGGAGAGCCCCGTCATGGCCATCTGCCAACTGGGCAGAGACGAAGCCCCCATGGTCTGGCAGATCGACGCGGCACCGATCTACGCCTACATGGATGCCATACTCGGCGGCGACGGGAATGTTGCCATCCAGAACCCCGACCGCGATCTGACCATGCTCGAGCGCGCCCTGGTCAGCCAGATCGTCATGGAGTTCCTCGACACCTGGACCGACGTCTGGCAGGGACTGGCCGGCGTCGACCCCACCGTCATCGAAGTCCGCCAGACTACGGGACGCTTCGGCTCCACTTCACTACAGGAGGCGATCATCGTCGCCTCCATCTCCTTTACCATCGCCGGCGTCGGCGGCCACATGCGCATCGCCATGCCCTCGGTCGCCCTCCGTGCGCTGCTCAAGCAGTCCAATGTCAAGCGCGCGCAGGCCGATCCCGACGACCCCGCGACCCGGGCCGCCGCCGCGGAGCTCAGAGGCGCCCCCGTCAAGGTCTCCGTGCAGCTTGCCGGCACACAGATGACGCTGCGGGAGCTGCAGGCCCTGCAGGTCGGCGACGTTCTCGTCCTCGACCGCGGCCCCAGGGAGCAACTGGACATCCTCGTCTCCGGCATCCCCAAGTTCCGCGCCATCAGCGGGCTTGTCAATAAACACGTGGCGGTGAGAGTCACCGGCCGAGCCGCCTGAGCGGCGGCGGTCACAGGCGGCGATTGCTCAGGGGCTCACCTGTCCCTGAGCAATTACCGTGCCTGCAGCGACGGCGCGGCCATCCCGTTACAGTGCCCTCGCCCGCACGGCGGCACCCAACCAACAGCGGCTCCTATCCCGCCCACCGACTTGCCAGACCCCGTCCGCCCCTCTACCCTACCCCGCAGGTCCCTCCCCGGCCCTCAGCGAACTTCTCCCCCACCGACCACTACATCCCCGCAGTGAGGCTTCTCATGCTCCACGCAGGCAGCGCCCGCCGGGACATCACGCCCCCTCTGGGGACGCCGTGTGCTCTGGGATTGGACAACGAGGCCCTCGAGGTGTTCGATCCCATCTATCTCCGCG
>CAYRFY010000258.1:0-10379 GCA_964423635.1 uncultured Armatimonadia bacterium
TCTGAGTAGTCTGGGTGGCATTGTCGGCATTCTGCAGCACCGAGCTGTTCATCTCTTCCATCGAGCTGGAGACCTCTTCCACGTTCGCCGCCTGCTCGGTGGAGCCGGAGGACAATTGCTCGGCCGAGGCGCTCACCGTCGCGCTGCCCTCAGCCACCTTGTCGGTGGCCTCCATGACATCGCCGATGACATCCCGCAGATTGGCGATCAGGTCTCGGAAGGCCTGGGCAAGCCGGCCGATCTCGTCCCCCGATTCGTAGGTGATGCTCTGATCCATCCGCCCCTTGGCCAACATGGAGGCCGTGTCCGCCATGGCCGCCATGGGCAGCGTGATGCTGCGGGAGAGGATCACTCCCAGCCCGATCGCTACCAGCACACCGATGACGATGGCCAGCAGGACCATGGTCTGGGTCTGTCGACCATCCCCGGTGGCCGAGACTACCGACTTCCTCCCGGCCTCCGCGTTTGCCCCGACTAGATCGCTGAGCGTGTCGTGGGCCTTGAGCCAGGCATCTCTCGTCTCCAGGGACGCCTTCAGCGCCCTGTCATCAACGGCCGCCACCCGCGGGTCCTCGGGCTTGGCCCCTCCGGCAAGGAGCTGGTCCTTCTCCCTATTGATCTGGACCACGCCCAACTGCTGTGTCTTCCACGTCTCCCAGACCGCGGCGAATTCCTTCCAGGCCTTCTCCTCCTCGGCGGTCCGCGGAACGGCCTCGTACTCTTTCCAGGCCTGCTCGGCATCGGCGTAGGCCTTGTCGATGAAGGCGTACTGGGCCTGACGAACATCCCGCTCCATCATTCTCCGATTGACAAGACCGCGCTCACCGGCCATGACCTGACATAGGGCGACTCGCAGGTCCTGGGCGGCGTCGACCCTGGGAAGCCTGATGTTGCCGATGTCGTCTACGTGCTTGTTCAGGGTCCGTGTGCCGTTGTACCCGACCCCGCCGATGAACCCGCCGATCACGGCGACGACGACGAAGGCCCCTACCAGCTTGGGCCCGAGTTTGATCCTCTTGAGCATGGGCGCATCCCTTCCTTCTGGGTGCCATTCAGATGGCTGCAGCATTCTGCCGTAGCTTCTTGCTCCGGGCGGCCGGCAACCCATCCGCGGAGGTGCCGGGACGCCACACGATTGCAGGATCGGCCGCCCGGGGATTGGCATGTATCCGCATTCCTGGGGTACAGGGTCTGCGCCATTCCATGATCGTGTCCGCCATTTCCTGACGCCCTCTGCGTACTTTGGGCCTGTCGGCGAGCCCCGACGAGATCCGCCTCAACTCGTGCGCCGGGGTGCCGATAGTCCTTGTAAACGGACCGCAAAGGAGGGGTTACCCGGCGCCGACACCGGATGATACTCGGCGCCGCACGCCCCCCCGCGGCCACATACGGGCGGCCCCACCGGGCCACACGCGAAGAGGTTGCATCATGAAGACGAGGCTGCTTGTGGTCGACGACCACGAGCTCTACCGCCAGGCGCTGGGATGCCTGTTGTCCACGCAGATGGGCATGGGCGCGTGCTCCGAGGCCGGTGACGGGCGGTCCGCCATCGAGCTGGCGCGGAAGACCTCGCCGGACATCATCACCATGGATGTCTCGATGCCACTGCTCAACGGGATCGACGCGACCCGACGCATCGTCGGCGAGCGCCCGAGAGCCAAGATCATCGCGATCTCCATGCGCAATGACCGCCGGACGGTGGCGGGGATGTTCGAGGCCGGGGCCTGTGCCTACGTGCTGAAACAGTCCAACCGCGATGAGCTGGGCAGAGCGATTCAGGCGGTGCTGGCCGATGGGGTCTATCTCAGTGAGGAAGTGCGGGGGGTCGTAGTGAGCGACTACATCCGGCGGCTGTCACACCCCGAGGCCGAGGGTGATTGCGAACTGTCCAGCCGGGAGAGGGAAGTCCTGCAACTGCTCGCCGAGGGCCGCACGAGCCCGGGCATCGCCGAGGCACTGGGGATCAGCGAGAAGACCGTGGCCTCCCACCGCCGGCACATCATGGACAAGCTGAACCTGCGCACCGTGGCCGAGCTGGTCAAGTACGCCATTCGCGAGGGGCTCACGCCCCTGGAGGCGTAGTGGGTGGCGCCGCGGTGCAACGGCTAACGGCGCCCCTCCCTGCAGGCCCTGCGGACCTGCTTTCCCTCCCCTTCGCGATAGGGCCGCTCAGGAGAGGGCTACGGCCAACGGCGCAGGGTCAACGGCTCGGAGCCGCCGCTCTGTGGGGCGCGGGCCTGTACCGCGCCGGGCGGCCCCAAACCGCGGACGGACTGGACCGTGGGGCGGGCTTTCCAGCCCGCCGCCGTTCGCGCTTCACCATCGGCGCGGTACAGGCCCGCGCCCTACAAGAGCGGCACCGGCCGCGGCTACGAATCCTCCAGCGGGTACCGTCCCCACCTCTGTGCCGCCTCCCACAGGGCCGCCAGATTCTCCGGCGGAAACGGCATGCCCTGATCCGGGCCGATGATGTACCCACCCCCCGGCGCCAGGATACTCAGCACCCGCCGCACCTCGGCCTCCACGATCTCCGGTGTCCCCAGCATCAGCACCTCGTGGGTGTCGATCCCGCCCTCCAACGTCAGCTTCCCCGCCGCCGCCTGCTTGAGCTCATGCAGGTCGTTGGCCCTGGACTGAATGGGGTTGAGGATATCCACGCCGACGTCGATGAGGTCTGCAACGATGTCCTGTACGCAGCCGCAGGAGTGGAAATGCACCAGCTTCCCGGCCGCCTTCACCGGCGCGAAGGCCCGCTCGTACTGGGGCTTGAGGAGCTCCCGGAACTGCGGCGGCGACATCATCAGCGCCCGCTGGGTCCCCAGGTCTTCGGAGAAGCTCACCCCATCCACACCCAGCTCCATGTAGCGCTCGAATACCGCGATGTTGTAGTCCGTGATCCGCCGCAGCAGTTCCTTCAACTCCTCGGGGTACTCCAGGAACGCCACCATCAGAGTCTCCATCCCCGTCAACGCCCAGGCGCGCTCGAACAGGAAGTACACCTGAGAGCCGAGGAGGATCTTCTCCTCGCGGTCGGGGATGGCGGCGATGCGGTCACGGATCGTGGTATCGGCGTCGAAAAGCGCGTGCGGGTCGGGGAAGACGAATTCGTCCACGCGGCGCAGGTCCGGCAGAGGGTTGCCCTTGGGGAAGGGCACCATATCCTCGCGTGCCGTCTCCCAGCGCGTCCCCCAGGAGTCCGTCCAGCTCGCCACGCGGAAGTTGCCCTCATACTGCACGCCGCAAAAGATGCCCTCATTGGTGCGGGGCACGTACTGCGGGCACTCGTGGGCCATGGCCTGCAGCAGGTTCTGTTTGGGCGACATGGCACTCTCCGGGTTCCGCCGTCGCGGCTCGGTTGTCTTGCCGGTTCCGTCCTACATCCCGCCGCGCGGATAATGCTCGCCCTCCATCAGGGCCTCGGCGGCGCCGCCCAGCATGCCCACACACACGCAGTAGCGCTGGGTGCGGTTGGACAGACCGGGGTGGCGCCCGGCTTCCACGGTCTGCGGCAGCGCGCGGGCCTCATTGCGCTCGCCCTTCGCTGCCGGCAGGATGAGCACGTATTGCGCGTGCCCCTGGAGGCTGCGGACGTCGAGTCCCGCCAGGGCCTCGTTGAGAGCATAGCCGTACTGAAGGTCCGGCGCACCGGGACAGTGGAGCACGTCGGCGCCGGCCCCGGCCTTGTCCAGATAGGGTTGGATGTCATCACACCAGGTTACCGCCTCGGGCAAGAGGCCGTCGTGGTCTCTGGCAAAGTCCCGAAGTGCCTCCACCAGGGCCTGCACGTGGCCACGGCACGTGCGCCCGTCGGCCACGTCCTGCAGCAGCTCGCTGGGCAGTTCATCGGCCGCGATCGGGACCGGCCTGGCCCCTGCCGTGGCAATCCACGAGGTCCCCGTGGGCGGCGCGCCAGGCACCAGCTCGTCGTCCGGGTCGCCGCTGAGGTTGCGGTCGAAGTCGGCGCACTCGTACAGCAGCACCAGGCTGTCCCGCTCTGGGAAACCCCGGGGCAGCGCCTTGCCCGCCAACTGGGCATTGAGGGCGAACCCACACTCCCCATCCTTGGCCCCGGGGCGCTTGGGGCGGGCACCCTCGAGGCTGTAGGCCTCCACGTCATCCAGCCATGTGTCCGCCGGCGGCAAGACGCCATCGTGTCCGTCGGCCCACTCGATCACGGTCGCGGCCGCATCGGCGATCGCCTGCATTCTCTCGTGGTCCCAGTCGATCTGGGCCTCGGCGGCGCCGCCCCCATCGCGCCTCGCGGCCTGGGTCGCCTCCTCGATCAGGAACGACCTCTTCTGGCCGGTGGTGGCCTTGATGCTGCGCTCGATGTCCACGCACCACTGCCCCTGAGCGTCCTTGACTACGACGATCTTCTTCTGGCCCGGAACGGTCTGGGTCACGGAGAAGGTGGCTTCATTGCCCTCCACGGCGCCCTCGAGGGCCTTCTCGCTCTTGGCGTGGCCCACGGGCAGGAAGCCGATCTCCGTGAGCACCGTCTGGAAGCTCATGCCCTCCTCCTTGCCCTCCTCGCGCAGCTCCTCCGCCATGCGCTTGAGACCTGTCCTGAGCGTCTCATCCCCGGCGATCAGGGCCAGCGCCGCCTCCACGTCGCCGGCTTCGACGAAGTCCAGATAGGCCATGGCCACGGCCTTTGGGTCTGTGCGGTCCACGGCGGCGGGCACGTGCTCTTGTGCCACGACTATCGCGGCGAGACAGATAAGCAGACCGACGGCAAGCGCTCTGTGCATCACCTTCCACCTCCGTGCAGTCGGGGATAGCGATCCAGTGGCACTGTGCCCCGCTACCAGCCGCCTTCGTACGGCTCGCCCTGCGGGCGTGAGAGCACCATGCCGGCAAGGGTGCCGACGGTCACCGCGCGCGCCCCGTCCTGGACGTCTCCCTCAAGGTGTCGTCCGGCCACGACCGTGGCCGGCACGGCCCGGACCTCATTGCGCACCCCGGCCTCGGCGGGGAGGAGCAGGATCGTCCCGTGCGGCTCCTGGATCATCCGCACATCCGTCCCGGCCAGGGCCTCATTGAGGGCATAGCCGTACTGGAGTTCCGGTGCCGCCGGGCAGCGGAACACATCGGCATCCGCCTCCAGTCTGCGCAGATACGGCTCGATGTCATCGCACCAGGTCTCGCCCGCGGGGAGAAGGCCCTCGTGGTTGCGGGCATACGCCGCCAATGCCGAGCACAGTGTGGTCACGTTCGCCCGGCACTTCCTGGACAGCTTTGTTTCCTTTGCCGCCTCCGCGGGCGTCAGCCCGAAGGGCACGCGAAGCACCTCGCCCGAGGCCATGGCGATCAGCGGCGCCGGCTGCTCGGCGCCGACGGGGAGCAGCTCCGTCTCCGGGTCGCCGACCATGTTGCGGTCGAAGTCGGCGCACTCAAACAGCAGCACCAGCCCGGCCCGCTCCTGATCGTCCTCGGGCAGTGCCTTTCCCGCCAGCGCCATGTTCAGTGCGATGCCGTACTGCCTGGTCTGGCCTGCCATCTTCTCCGCCTCGTCCGGCCACAAGCGGCGGCTCTCGATATCATCCAGCCACGACTCGGCCGGCGGCAGCAGGCCGTCGTGGTCATCGGCCCACTCCACAAGCTGGGCCGCCACGCTCGACAGGTAAGTCGGCCTGTACCATTCCGTCATCTCCGGATCAAAGGGCGGAGCCTCCCCGCCCCCGGCAGCGGCGAACGCCTCCAGCATGTCGTCGACGAAGAACGACCTTGCCAGCCCGGTGGTAGCGGTGATGCTACGCTTGAGGTCCACGCACCAGCGGCCCTCGTCATCCCGGGTGAGGACGAACTTGCGCACCGATTCGCTGCGCTCGGTCACCGAGACGGTGGCCTCCTGCTCATCGACCTGCACCTGCAGGGTGCGCTCCCCGGCGGGGAATCCCACAGGGAGGAAGGTAGTCTCCGCGAGCATGAGCGCGAAGGTCATGCCTTCGACCCCCATGTCGGCGTTCATCTCCCGGGCCACCTCGATCCAGGCCTTCTTGAACCCCTCATCACCCGCCATCACCTCGGCTGCGGCCACGGCATCCGCAGCGTCCAGGGCGGCGATATAAGCCGCGACCACCGCCTGCGGGTCGGTGCGGTCCACAGCGGCCCGCTCCTGGGCCGGGCACGCCGCAGCGACGAGAAGGAGCGCGGCAAGCGCAACGAAGTGGCGGGTGGGCATAGTTCCACCTCTTTCCTGCAGGTTCCGGAGTTGTCCCTCAGTGGTTACTATAGAACTACGCACGGCGGTCGAGCAGTGTTGCAGGCGGTCTACGCGCAATGGTTGTGGGCCGTGGGGGGCGGGGGGTGGGTGATGGCACCCGGCCTCCACTGCCCCTTCGGGGCAGACGGCGACGTCAGCGGCAAACATCAACGGCAAACGTCGACGGCGAATGATAGCGGCCAGCGATAGCGGCGAACGATAGCGGCGACGGGGTCACGTTCCACGGGTTTCACCCGTGGCCAGTGTGCACTGCCCCTTCGGGGCAGACGGCGACGTCAACGGCCAACGTCAACGGCGGACGCCAACGGCGGACGCCGACGCGCGGCGGGGTACTCCACCGCGAAGTCGGAAAGCACCCGCGAGATCACCGTCGGCGCCGTCTCGGCGGGCACGCGGTAGGTGATCGCCCGCCGGAAGGAGCGCAGCGCGAAGTGTAGATAGGCATGCATGGGCAGATGGTGGGCGAATAGCGATGGGAGCAGGGCCCCGCAAGGCGAGAGCAATGGCGGCGCCTCACCGCCGGCCCCTTGTGTGGTTGTGGGGGGCAGGGGGTGGGTGACGGCAACAGAGACGGCAACGGCGCGAGGCGCCCGCCGTTGGTGGGGCGGGCTTTCCGGCCCGCCGCCGTTGGCCGATCAGCCCGCACCAACTGTCCCGCAAGGCCGGAGCGTCCTCACCCCCCGTCCCCCTCTCCTTCACGCGCCCACACGGCGGGCGCTTGGAGAGGGGGGGAACGGCCACGGCCACGGCGGCCACGGCAAGAGACGCCTGCCGATGGTAGGGCGCGGGCCTGTACCGCGCCGTGACCTACATCAGCCGGTACAGCTCCGCCACGCCGCGGCCGGGCAGAGCGTCGATATTGGCGATTTCGAAGTAGTTGCCGTCCACATCGGTGATCTGCAGTCGGCCTCCGGCGAACTCCCGCACGTTCTCGCGCACCTCCCGCACCACGAACTCTCGCCGGCCCCGGGTGGTGTCCACGTCCCAGTACAGGATGCCGAACTCGTCCTTGAGAGAGTGCACGTAGGTGATCTGGGGGACGAAATACCGGCGCCGGATCTCCTCCAGCACGATGCGGCGCATCCCCTTCTGCAGCTTGCGCAGTGACTGGATGATGCCCACCTCGGCCCCTTCCATGTCGGCGATGCTGATGTAGTCGTGCCGGCGGCTGATGGGGAACAGCCGGGTCGCGCGGAAGCCCGTGTAGCAGCATTCGTTTTGTATCTCGAGGCGGGGCATGCCGTCCGGGGCCCGAGTGATGTCGAGCTTGTCCGGATCGAGAAGCCGCTCATCGGGCATGGCGTCGGAGATGGTCGGCGGCTCGGGCCGGTCGGGCTTCTCCCCCGGGTCTTCACCGTCCGCGGAGCCCGCCGCCTCGGCCGCGGCCGCCTCAGGAGCCTCGGCCTGCTTCTCCGTCGCGCCCTCGCCGGCCGCCTGCTCCGGGGGCGCTTCGCCGGTGGCCGGTTGTGCCTGCTCCTGCCCGGAGGTGCTGTCCTCCGCCTGAGCCTCGGTGCCCTTGTCTTCCTCGGTCATGAGCGATAGTTACCTCGCGATAGTGTCAACGGGAACAGTGCCCACCCTCCGGGCTGGACGGCTAACGAGAACGGCGAACGGCTGGCGGGCCTGGAGCCCCGCCGGCACGGAGGCTCTCATCACTGTGTGCCCACGGCCTGGAAGGTGCTCGGCGAGCGGCAACGGTGCCGTTCCGCCAACGGCGGCGGGTCCCGCCCAGCGGGGCCCGCCCCACCAACGGCAGGCGCCTCTCGCCGTTGCCGTTCCCCCACCCCCCAATCCCCAGTCCCCAGTCCCCGCCTCCTCCTACCCGTCCACCGCCTTGATCTTCGAAAGCTCGCCCTGCATCTTGACCAGCTTGGCGTATTCCCCGTCCTGCTCCATCAGCTCATCGTGCGAGCCGGTCTCCACGACTTCTCCGCCCTTGAGGACGCAGAGGCGGTCGGCATTGCGGAGCGTGGAGAGGCGGTGGGCGATGGCGAAGGTGGTGCGCGACTTGATCAAGCGCGCGATGGCCTCCTGGATCTGGCGCTCGGTCTCGGTATCCACCGAGGCCGTGGCCTCGTCGAGGATCAAGATGCGCGGGTCGTGGAGAATCGCTCTGGCGATGGCGATGCGCTGCCGCTCGCCGCCGGAGAGCCTACCCCCGCGCTCGCCTACTTCGGAATCGTAGCCATCCGGCAGCTTGCGGATGAAGTCGTGGGCATTGGCCGCTCTGGCGGCGCGGATGATGTCATCCCGACTGGCGTCGGGCTTGGCGTAGGCGATGTTCTCGGCGATGGTGCCGGAGAACAGGAAGGACTCCTGGGGCACGATGCCGATCTGGCCGCGGAGGTCGTGGAGCTTGATCTTCCGGATATCCACGCCGTCGATCTTGAGCGTGCCCTCATCCACATCGTAGAAGTGGCAGATGAGGTTGATCATGGTGCTCTTGCCCGCCCCGCTGTGACCCACCAGGCCGATCATCTCGCCGGGCTTGACGTGGATATCCACGTTCTTGAGCACCGGGATGTGCTTTTGGTAGCCGAAGTGCACGCCCTCGAAGTGTACCTCACCATCGAGGCGCGGCAGGTCGACGGTGTCCTCCGAGTCGTAGTCCTCCGGCTCGCTGTCGATGACCTCGAACACCCGCTCGCCGGCGGTGAAGGCCTGCTGCACCCAGCTATAGACGCGGCCGAAGAACTGCAGGGGGCCGTAGAACATGCCCAGGAAGGCCTGGAAGGCCACGAGGTCGCCGAGGGTGGCGCCACTGCCGCGCAGGACCATGGTGCCGCCCACGAGCCAGACCAGAAGCGACCCGATGAGGGCGGAAAGGTCGATGACGGGGAAGAAGAAGACCCAGGTGCGCTCGGCATACACGTGCTGGTGGAACAGGGCCTCGGCGTCTCTGTTGAACCGCCCGATCTCCCGATTCTCCTGGGCGAAAGCCTTCACCACGCGGATGCCGGAGAGCGCTTCACCCAAGGTGGCGCTGAGCCGCGACCAGCGGTGCCACAGCCGGTGGTACATGCTGCGGATGCGGCGGAAGAAGACATAGGTCATGATCGCGATGACCGGCGCCGGTATCAGCACGAACAGCGCCAGCTTGGGCTGCATGAGAAACAGCATGGTGCCGATCCCCAGCACCAGCATGCCGTTGGTGGTGATCTCCGTCACACCGTCCACGGCGAAATGCCAGATGTAGTCGGTGTCACGGGTCATGCGGGAGATCAGCCCGCCCACCTGCTTCTTGTCAAAGAACTTCAGGGTCAGGTGCTGCATCTTCTGGTACAGCTCGGCGCGGATGTCGAAGGTGACCTTCCCGCCCAGCCAGATCATCATGTAGCTGCGGAGCACGCCCAGCCCCATGGCCACCAGACGGATCCCCAGCATCGCGCCCACGATGGGGAGAAGCCATTCCGGATGCGCGGCATCGGGGACGAGGACATCGTCCATGAGCGGCTTGCTCAGGTACGGCGGGGCCATGCTGGCGGCGGTCGCCAATAGCGAGAGCACGATGGCGGCCGCCAGATACGGCCAGTAGGGGAGACTGTAGGCCACGATGCGCCGCAGCACCTTGCGGCGGTCCACGCACCGGGGGCACACGTCCGACCACACCGGCAGCACGCGGCCGCACGTCTTGCAGCGCTTCTCGTCCGTCCCTTCCCGCAGGGCCTCCACCGAGATCGGCTTTTCGTCCTTGACCAGCTCATTGATGGCCTTGGTGGCCTTGACGAAGTCGGCGGCGCGGCTGTTGGTGTACTGCAAGAGCTCCACACGGCGCCCCTCCACCGTCGCCACGAGGACGCCGCTCCCCACGAGGGGCTCGGTCTGCAGCTCGCCAAGCTTGTCCAGGTCCACCTCGACGTGGCCGTTCACCGACGGCTCAGCACCTGCGGCGGCCTCGGGCCCGCAGTCCAGGATCAGCAGGCGTTTGTCCGTCACGACGAAGCAGCGGTCCCCGTAGGAGCCGTCCCTGGCGATGTCGCCGATGACGCTGAATACCGCCTGCTCGCCATCCTGCAGCAGGGGTTTCAGCCGCGGCTCCATTTCGGGGGCCACGCGGTCTTCGATGGGCATTTCAACCACCTCCCCGACTGTGCGAGGATTGCCCCCGCCGCGCTGCCGGACGGAGGCCCAAGAGTGATATTGTAGACTGCCT
>CAYRFY010000259.1:0-3007 GCA_964423635.1 uncultured Armatimonadia bacterium
CGGTCCGGAGGACCGTTGATGCCACGCAGTGGCGTCGCCTAGCGACGGGCTTGAGACCGTCGAGCCGTCCGGTTGGGAGAACCGCTGACACCGCGCAGCCGCGTTCCCCGGCGACGGACCTCGCATGTGTCCAGCGCAGTCCCGCGGCGGGGGTCTGTCGGCCCCTATTGGTTTCCGGTCGGTGCCGGCCCTGTGGCCCCGCTGCGCGGCGCCTCGCGGCCCTTCAGACCCGACGACCACGGCCAACGGCCCAATACCTCGTCTCGTCGTCGGTTCGGTGGGTCCGCCCCTCACCCGTCAGACCGTGCCCGCTACGCGGGCCGGCCTGCCGACCTCTCCCGGACGCCCGCTAACGCGGGCTGGGAGAGGTGAAACGGCCAACGGCCACGGCCAACGGCACGAGGCGCTAAACACGTACTGCCACGCAGTGGCGTCGCCTAGCGACGGGCTTCAGCCCGTCGGGGTGTTGTCGACCCGTGGGGCCGGCGTCCGCGCCGTCCGTCGTTCGCACGCCCACACACGCGGCGCCGTCCGCCGTCTTCCGCGGCCTCCTACGCCCTCCTGCCGCCGCGCAGGCAGAGCACTCCCACGGCCACCGCCGCGCAGGCGCCCAGGAGGCTTACCCACACCGGCGCGAAGACCGCTCTGGGGATCATCGACAGGACATCCTGGGCCGCCGGGGATGGGGGCCACTCGATCATCAGTTTGAGGCCGGCATACCGCGCCACGGTCCACAGCCCTGTCCCGAAGAGAAAGGCCCCTATCGCCTCCAGGGTGGTGCGGCCGGCCAGGACCGCGACGGATAGCAGGACCAGCAGCGCCGCCGCCTGGCGCGTCTGCTCGATGGCCAGGATCCAGCCCGGCACGGCTTCGATGATATCGGCGGTTAAGCTCCCCGAGGTCGGGATTGCGCCGCCGATCTCGCGGGTGTAGACGGCGGCCACCGCATCCAGTTGCCCCAGGGCGATGGCCGCCGCCGCAATGGTGATGTATCGCGCCGGCGGAAAGGTGCCGGCGGCCGGGCGGCTCCTGCTCCGCGGCCGCGCGCCCGACCTGTTCTTTTCGCGCAGAATCGCCCGCACCTGCTCCTTGCGATCCACGGTCAGCTCCAGCCCAGGGCCGAGAGCGCCTCGGCCTGCGTGCGCAGCTTGGCGATGGCCTGCTCGATCTCAGCCAACTGGGCCCGCTCCTTGTCGATCACCTCGGCCGGCGCCTTGGCCAAAAAGCCCTCATTCGCCAGCTTGTTCCGGGCCTTGTCCGCGGTCTTTTGCAGCTTCCCGATCTGACCGTCCAGGCGCTTGAGCTCGGCCGGGACGTCCACCGCATCCCCCGGGTGCAGGTAGACCTCGGCCCCCGCCGCCACGGCGGAGACCGTCCCCGCCGGCTTGTCCGCCGGGGCAACGGTCACCGTCAGCTCCGGCACCCAGGCCAGAATGCCGAAGCCGGCCCTGTTCTCACGCAGGACCGCGGCCATCTGCTCATCCGGAGTGATGACGGTCACGGCGGCCCTGGCTCCCGGGCCGATGTTGAGGTCGGCGCGCAGGGAGCGCACGGCCCCCAGCACTTCCTGCACCACGGCCATCTGCTGCTCCGCGACCGGATCGATGCGGGCCTCATCCGCCACTGGGTACGGCTGCAGGGCCAGCGGACCGTCCTGCGGCCGCCACCGTTGCCAGATCTCCTCGGTGATGAAGGGCATGAAGGGATGCAAAGCCCGCAGAATCCCCGACATTAGCTGGGCCAGCATGCCCTGGGTGTGCCGCTTGGCCGCCGGGTCCTCACCGTACAGCGCCGGCTTGGCCAACTCCACATACCAGTCACAGAACTCCGCCCACACGTGCTCGTACAGCGCCTCCGCGGCCTGGGCCAGGTTGTAGCCCGCCAACTGCGACTCTACTTCGGCAAGCGCACGGTGATGGCGGCTCAAGGCCCAACGGTCGGCCAGGGTCAACAGGTCGGGGTCCACGCAGGCGTCCTGAGACTCGGAGAGGTTCATCAGCACGAAGCGCGAGGCGTTCCAGAGCTTGTTGCAGAAGTTCCGGGCGCCCACGAAGCGGTCCTCGGCCAGCGACAGGTCCTGCCCGTGGGTGATGAGCTGGGTCAGGGCGAAGCGCATGGCATCGGCGCCGTAGCTGTCGATCAGCTCGATGGGATCGATGTTGTTGCCGAGGCTCTTGGAGATCTTCCGCCCCTTCTCATCGCGCACCAGGCCGTGGATGAAGACCTCCTTGAACGGTTCTTGGCCCATGAAATGCTCGCCCGCCATGATCATGCGGGCCACCCAGAAGAAGATGATGTCATAGGCCGTGACCAGGACGCTGGTGGGGTAGAAGTAGTCCAGCTCAGGGGTCTTGTCCGGCCAGCCCAGGGTCGAGAAGGGCCAAAGCTGCGAGCTGAACCACGTGTCCAGCACATCCTCGTCCTGGCGGATGTTGGCGCTCTTGCAGTGTGCGCACGCGGTGGGGTCCTCGCGGGTGCAGGTCATCTGGCCGCAATCCTCGCAGTACCACACGGGGATCGCGTGACCCCACCAGAGCTGACGCGAGATGGGCCAGTCACGGATGTCCTCCAGCCAGCCGCGGTAGACCTTAGTCCAGCGCTCGGGCACGAACTTCACCCGTCCCTCATCCACCGCGGTCAGGCCCTCCTTAGCCAGCGGCTCCATGCGCACGAACCACTGGGTGGACATCAGCGGCTCGAGAACGGTGTCGCAGCGACTGCACTCGGGGATAGTATGCGGGTGCTCCCGGATCCCTTCCAGCAGCCCCAGCTCTTCAAGATCGGCCACTACCCGATCCCGGCACTCGAACCGGTCCAAACCCTCATACGCTCCCGCCTCGGAGGTCATCTTCCCGTCCCTGCCGATGACCACGCAGCTCTTGAGGTTGTGGCGCAAGGCGATCTGCTGGTCGTTGGGGTCGTGCGAGGGCGTGACCTTCAGCGCCCCGGTGCCGAAGCTCATGTCCAGATAGTCGTCGGCGATGACGGGCAACTCGCGGTTCATCAA
>CAYRFY010000259.1:3017-10376 GCA_964423635.1 uncultured Armatimonadia bacterium
TACGGTCTTGCCCACCAGGTGCTTGTAGCGCTGGTCGTCGGGGTGCACGGCCACGGCGGTGTCGCCCAGCATGGTCTCGGGCCTGGTGGTGGCCACCACGAGGCCGGGGCCGCCGTCGGGCTCCGGGTAGCGAATATGCCACAGCTTCCCCGGGCGCTCGACGTTCTCGACCTCGAGGTCCGAAAGCCCCGTGGCGCAGCGGGGGCACCAGTTGACCATGTAGTCGCCGCGGTAGATCAGGTCCTGCTCCCAGAGGCGCACGAAAGCCTCTCGCACCGCCCGGGTGAGCCCCTCATCCATGGTGAAGCGCTCGCGGCGCCAGTCCAGGCTGGAGCCGAACCGCCGAAGCTGCTCGACGATGTGGCTGTGGTGGGCCTGCTTGACCTCCCACACCCGCCCGACGAAGGCTTCGCGCCCCAGATCGTGGCGGCTACTGCCCTCTTGGGCCAGCATCCGTTCCACCACGTTCTGGGTGGCGATGCCCGCGTGGTCCGTGCCGGGCAGCCAGAGCGCTTGGAAGCCGGACATGCGCTTGTAGCGCGTGAGCAGGTCCTGGATGGTGTTATCCAGCGCATGGCCCATGTGCAGGATGCCGGTGACATTGGGCGGCGGGATCACGATGCAGAAACTGGGCCTATCGGGGCTGACCTCGGCGTTGCACACCGCGTTATCCAGCCAGAACTGGTAGATACGGCCCTCAATGTCTGCGGGCTCATACGCCTTTTCCATCTCAAATGCCATTGCTGTTGCTCCTTCTGCGGACACCCTGGGCAACAAAAAGCCCCCCATCCCTTTGGGACGAGAGGCCGCTATCGGCGCTTCCCGCGGTGCCACCCAAGTTCCGCCCGCTCGCGGCGGGCGACTCTTTGACGCGGTAACGGGCGCACCCGGTGAGGCCTCGAACCCGCCGCGATGCGGCGTGCTTCGACCTCACGGCTCAGGGGCGACGTTCGGCGGCTTCCGGGGCCGGCACTCTCACCTGGTCACCGGCTCTCTGCACCCGGGGCTCCCCGCCTACTCCTCCCCGTCTCAGCCTGTGCGGACGATCTGCAGGTTGATCTCATTATCATCCAAGCCGAACCGAAGGTCAAGAAGAACGCCGGACCAGGCGGCGGCGAAGCGCCCTGAGAGGCAGAGCGCCACAGGCCACCGGGGGCGGACGGCGACACCCAGCAGGCGTGGGGCAAGGCGGGGACGGGACGGCCGGGCAGGCGGGCGGCTGGAAACATCCCGGGGGGGCGCGGTGTTTGAGGGAGCATGGCATCGGAACCGAAGACGCCTGAGGGTAGCCGCGGACGGCCGACCGTCGCCCTGGCGGCAGTTCTCATGGTTCTGGCGGCCGCTCTGCGGCTGTGGGGCATTCGGTGGGGCCTGCCGGATGAGACCCACCTGCTTTCTTACCACCCCGATGAGTTCCACTCCCTGCGCGGAGCCCTGTCTCTGGCCGCCGGGGACCCAAACCCCCACTTCTTCAACTACGGCTCCCTGTACCTCTATCTGGTGGCCATCGCCTGCCTGTGGCACGACAGCGTCCTGGGCCAGGCAGACCTGCTCTCGGCCCTGCTGAAGGGAACAGGCGCCCACGCCGAGATGGCGGCGTGGGTTCTGGACGCCCGGATCGTGACCGTGCTGTGCGCGGTTGCCACCGTCATCGTGGTGTTCCTCGCCGGGAAAAGGCTCTTCGGCCTGTGGGGGGGCGTAGCCGCCGGGGCGTCCCTGGCCGTGGCACCCCTGCATGTCCTGCACTCGCACTACGCCACGGTGGACGTGCCGTTGGCGCTGTTCGTCGCCCTGTGCATCTACCTGTCCATCGGGCTGACGCAGAGGCGCACATGGCGGGCCTGCATCCTGGCCGGCGCCGCCGCCGGCCTGGCGGCCGGAGTCAAGTACAACGGCGGGCTGGTGGTGCTGGTGCCGGTCCTGTGCTGCCTGCTGTCACGAGAGGACGGCAACGGCGGCGGGCTGGAAAGCCCGCCCCACAACGGAAAGAAGAAGGACCCGCCACAGAACGGCGGGCTGGAAAGCCCGCCCCACCACGGTGGCAGGAAAGAACCGCCCCACGGAGGGGAAAACGACGCGCCCCACCGCGGAGGAGAAAACGACCCGTCCTACGGGGGCAGGGAGGCCGGCGAACGCGAGGCGCGAGAGGCCGGTCGGCCTGCGGGGGTGGCCGTCGTGGTCGCCGCGTGTGCGCTGGCCTTCGTGGTTTCCTCTCCCTACGTACTGCTGGCCTTTCCCGAGGCCTGGAAGGACATCACCTACGAGCTGGAGCACATGCGCGCCGGTGAGCCGCCGGCGGCGGAGGCCTACGGCAGCGGCTGGCTCTTCCACCTGCACCCCGCGGTACTCCTGGCGCCGCTGGCGGCGCTGCTGTGGACAGGGCGGCGCAGAACGGGTATGCTGGCTCCTGCCGTGTTTGGCCTGCTTTGGTACGCGATGATCGCCGTCGCCCGGGTGCGCTACGCGCGTTACGAGATGCCCCTGGAACCTCTGGGCGCTCTGGGCCTTGGCGGCTTACTGGCCTGGGTGCTGCGAAGCGGGCCCCGGGCGGCCCGGTGGCCTGCCGTCGGCCTGCTCACTATCTGGTGTCTTGCGATGGCCGGCGTCTGCATGCAGCGAAACACGGTGCTGCACGGCATTGACGTGCGCGCCGATATGCTACGCCGGGTGGAACGTGAGGTGCCACAGGGAGAGACCATCGCTTTAGTCTGGGAACCCTGGTTCAACGTGGCTCCTGTGGACTACTGCAATGGGGGGCAGGCCCTGCGCCGGGGGCCGTTGTTTTCGCGGTTCGTACGCCCCGTGCGGACGCTGGAGATCATCGGTCTTGATGTGGACAGGCTCCGGGAGAGCAGACCCTACGCGGTGCTGGTGAGCGACTTCGAGTTGGACCCGCGGTACGATCGCGTCAGCCCGCCGCATCGACAGCTCCGGCGCTATCTGCAAAGCGGGGGAGACTACCGGCCGGCCGCACACGAACCGGTAGCTTTCGCCAACCCCCGGGTGCTGGGCCCGCCGGGGCCGGACAACCGGTACCCCCGTCCGTGGCTGGAATTGTACTTGAGGGTGAAGTAGGCGGAAGAGCACGGTCTGAGACACCCTTTGGGAGAAGGACAGCCCCCGGCCTTGCGCGAACTGGCTCAGCCATAGGGCCCGCTATCAGTCGGGCAGAACCAATGGGAGAGGGACACACATGGCAACTTTGGCTATCAACGGCGGGTCCAAGCTCCGAACCGCTGCATTTCCGGGCTGGCCTGTGAAGGACGACGGATACCTGAGCGCCCTGGCCGAGGTCCTCCAGGACGGTCGCTGGGGTGTGGGCGGCCCCAAGAACTCCGAGCTGTGCCAGAAGTTCCCGGCCTTCCACGACGCCGGGTTCGGAGTGGCCTGCACCAGCGGCACCACCGCCCTGGAGCTATGCCTCCGCGCCCTGGGCGTGGACTACGGCGACGAGGTTATCGTTCCCCCGTACACCTTCATCGCCACCGCCAGCTCCGTTATCTCGATGGGTGCCGTGCCGGTCTTCGCCGATGTGCAGACAGACACATTCTGCATCGACCCGGCGGCGGTTGAGGCGCAGATCACCCCGCGGACGAAGGCCGTCATCGCCGTGCACATCGGTGGCATGCCCTGTGACATGGATGCCATGCGCGCCCTGGCCTCCAGGCACGGCCTGGCGCTCATCGAGGACTGCGCCCAGGCCCATGGGGCCATGTATGGCGACACACACGTGGGGGCGCTGGGCGACGCCGGCGCCTTCTCGTTCCAATCCTCCAAGAACATCTGCGCCGGTGAGGGGGGGATGCTGGTCACCAACCGGCAGGAGATCTTCGAGAAGGCCTGGAGCTTCCACAACATCGGCCGCGTGCCGGACGGTGGCTGGTACGATCACCGCGTTTTCGGCACCAATCTGCGGCTCACGGAGTTCCAGGCGGCCCTGATCCTCCGCGGCCTGGAGATGCTCCCCGGGCACATGGACAAGCGCGATGAAAACGCCATGCACCTGCGCCGCCGCCTGGACGAGATCCCCGGGGTGGGGTACCAGGCCTTTCCCAACGGAGCGACGCGCAGCGCCTGGCACCTGTTCATCTTCACCTACGACCGGGAAGAGATGGGTGGCGTCTCGAGAGATCGCTTCCTGGCCGCCCTGGCGGCCGAGGGTATCCCCGTCGGCAGGGGCTACAACCCTCTTTACCAGGAGGGCATGTTCCAACGCGGCTGGGACCGCTCGCGCCCGCCCTTCTCGCCCAATGTGTACTCCGGCGATGTGGACTACAACAAGGTCTCGTGTCCCAACTGCGAGTTCATCTGCACAGAGGGGTCTTTCTGGGCCGGGCAGAGCATCCTGCTGGGCACGACCCAAGACATGGACGACATCGCCGAGGCCATCCTGAAGGTACGAGACAATCTTGACGAGATCCCCCAGTAGCTCCATGGCCCCCGGGCAACCGGGGTGGCTCCCCGGACTGCAACGGGGGCGGCATCCGCATCCCGCTGAAGGGGTCGAAAAGATCGCGATCCTCGGGGATGGGCGCCGGCATGCCGGCGCCCATCCCCGCTTCGCGCCGCACTCCGGGGTGCGCGCGGTCGCGCTACTGGGCGCGGCTCTCCTGCTGGTCTGCACCGGGCCTGCCGCCGCCGGCCGCTTGGGCAGTATCCTCCAACGTGGGCCTTATCCCCATCTCGAGGGCCACATCCTGCGCCAGGACCTGGGTCCCGCCACGGTCGGAGCGTGGTCTCAGCCCACCTGCGGCGACTGGGATGGGGACGGCGACGAGGACCTCATCGTCGGCTCGGGCTATGGCGACCTCATGCTCTTCGAACGCCGCCCCGACGGCTACGTGGGCGAGGGGCTGCAGATGCTCCCGGAGGAGGAGGGCCTTACCCCCGCCGCTTTGGTGCTCCGCCCGGTCTCTCCGGCCATGGTGGACTGGGACGGCGACGGGATGCAGGACCTCTTGCTGGGCCTGGACGGACGCGTGTACTTCTGCCGGCGCACGGCGCAGGGGCTCGCGGCCGCCGTCGAGCTGACGGCGGAGGGCGAGGCCCTCGCCGACCACATGGTCAAGACATCGCTGACCGCCGGGCATCTGTCGCCCTGCCCGGCCGACCTCGATCTCGACGGCGACCTCGACCTGCTCGTGGGCGACGACAATGGGCAGGTCTGGTGGGTGCAGAACTCGGGCAAGCCCGGCGCCCCGCAACTGCAGGCCCCAAGACTGCTGTCCGCCGGCGGCCAGGCCCTCACGGTGGGCGGCCGCTCGCGCGTCGCCGTGGGTGACATGAACGGCGACCGCTATCCCGACGTCTTCGTGGGGTGCGCGGCGGGAACCGTGTACGTCTGCCTGGGCTCGGCACAGGGACCGGGCCCGCCGACGGTGCTGTACGGCGGGGACCACCCGGCCACGAGGCCTCTGACGGCGCCGCTCACAGACACCGCTCCGGCCTTTAGCCGCTGGACGGGCGGTCCGACCCTGGTAGTGGGAGACCGCGGCGGGCGGCTGACCCTGCTGAAACTGTCCGCCACCGGAGCCACCGAGAGCGGCGGAGTTCTGGGAGTGGAGGCCCCCCTGGACGCCGGCCGCTGCGCGGTGCCGTGCCCCGTGGACTGGGATGGCGACGGAGACATCGACCTGGTGGTCGGCGGTGAGGACGGTTTTGTCACTTACTTTGAGCGCATCCGTCAGCAGCCGCCCCTGTACGCCACGGGCAAGCTGCTGGTCGACGGGGGCACCCCCATCCGCGCCCGGGGCCGGATGGGGCTCGCCGACGAACTCCTGGGCCAGGCGGACGGCAAGGCCCGAGTCTGGGCCAACAGCGGAGGGTTTGAGAACCCCGAAGAGCTCGCGGTCGCCGGCTCGGCGTTCTCGCTCTCCGGCACCGCCACCGTCAGCGCCCTGGACTACGATCAGGACGGCGATGTGGATGTCTTCATGGGCAATCGCCTGATCCCCGGTTCGGTGGTGGGCAGCAATCTGGCCCCGGAGACGGTGATCTACCTGGAGAACGCGGTGAACGGGAAACGCCGACCACCCCTGTTTGTCAAGGCGGTGCGCATCGACGCCTTCATCCGCAACCGCGACAGCGAGAACGGGCTGCGCGACGCCGACCTTCTCGGCATCAGCTTCCTCCAGCCGGTCCATTGGGACCAGGACGCCATCCTGGACTTCATGCTCACCACGGGCCTGGGCACCTACCTGTTTTCCACGGACTCCTCGCGCAAGGCCTATCCCCGGCTGGAGCTACGCACCACGGTAACCGGCTCGCCTCTGCCGCTTGTCCCACCCACCTGGTGCTCTTACGCCGTGCGCCTTTGCGGCGGCCTGCCGGGCCTGGTCTGCGGGCTGGAAGAGACCGGCTGGGTGGTATGGTATCCCCGAGAGAGCCTGCTGGGGACATAGAGGTGCGGCCCAAAGTCCGTCTCTGCCGCGATGATGTCATCCTGAGCGCCCATCTCGCGCAGCGAGATCGCGAAGGATCTCATTGAAGGCCAGCAGATTCCACCGTCCGCTCCGGGTGAGAGCGGTCCTTGCGACTAGCGGGCTTCTCCCAGCCACCCGGCCAGCTCCGCACCCGTAACCTCGTCGGCGGTGAGCCGGAATCCCGAGGCGTCCGAGCGCTCGTAGGCCTGCTTCGTCCAGTCAAAGCTCTCTTCCTGTGCAGCTCCCTGGATCCACAGGGGGCGCGGGATCAGTGTGGCGGCCAACTGCGGGAGATCTCCGACCGTGAGCAGCCTGGGGGCTCTGGGACGGCGGTCGGAGGCGGAGTAGGTGTCCCCCAGCTCCAGAGCCGCGACGGGTGCCAGGGAAGGGTCGTAGATCGCCGCCGCGAGGGCGATCACGGCTCCCTCGCCGTACCCCACACAGCCCACGCGCGCCGGGTCCACGTCCTCTCTGCCCCGGAGGTACGCCGCGACCCGCGTCACGTCGTGGGCGGCCACGGCCAACTCCGGTCGGCCGAACACCACCCCGTTCATGTCCTGCGGCCCCCGGTTCACCGATAGCTCTCCATACCCCCGGGGATCGGCGACGCACACCACCAGACCGGAGTCCACCAGAGCCGTCACGAACTCGCGCCGCGCGGTGAGAAGCTGAAGCTTCCCTTCCCCGCCTACCAGCACCACCGCCGGCCGCTTCTCCCCGTCCCTTTGGCCCGTCGCGGACAGCACCACCACGGGCGCGTCGATCTCCTGCTCGCTGCGGACGGCGATGCGCTCCACCCGCACCCCGTCTTCCGTGCGCGGCTCGCCTATCGTACGGTACCCCTCGCCGTCGGTCACCTCGGCCTCATTGGTGAGCGCCACGAAGCCCGCACGGATACTCGCTAGGCGGCCGTCGAGGTCGGTCTCGGGCAGAGACA
>CAYRFY010000260.1:0-10358 GCA_964423635.1 uncultured Armatimonadia bacterium
ATCCCGCCGCCATCGGCCGCCGGGACTTTCACGACAGGCTCTCCAGGCCCGCACGCCGCTCTTAGGAGTGGGCACCCCACAGCGCTGCCCCCCTCCACGCGCCGAACGGCAGGCGCCCGGCCGCCGTAGGCAGGGGGGCACGCGCCTATTGCAGCGCGAATAGCCTCGTGGCGCGGTCGCCAAAGTCTGCGGTGAAGCCGCTCTCGCCTTCGGCCACGGTCTCGTGGCTGTAAAGGTCGCTGACCGTCGCCTCACGCGGCAATGCGATCCGCCTCGGCCCCGGCTCCTTGACACATACAGCCAGCAGGTCACGGGCCGCCCACACCACGTCGGGAGTGTCGATGTACAGGTGGACCCCGGCGGCCCGGGCGACGTTGCGCAGCAGCGTCGTTGGGAGCATGGGGGCCGAGGAGTAGACGGCCGTCCAGTCGCCGAAGTCCTTGACCACCAGCCCGGCCCGACCGTCCTGCAGGTGGCCCAACACCGTGGCCGCCGGATCGTTGGCAAAGCAGTACGGGGCCACATCGCCCACCCCGTAGGTGGTGCCGACTACACCTTCGGTGAGAGCATGCGCGGCGTCAACGGTCACCTGCAGCCTGGCCGGCTCACGTGACAAGCGAAGGGCGATGCCGGTGAAGCTCTCCATGCCCGCCAGGTTCAGCAGACCGTCTGAGTACAGCCCGGGGTAGCCTAGGAACAACAGCACGTGGCCGTCGCGCTTGAGCGCGTCGACGGCGGCCCGGTCCTCGGCCGTGGGGGCGAAGCTCGTGGGGATGAGGAACACCTTCCTGTCCGCCACCGCGGCGGCGTCGCCGATGAGGTAGTGGCCAACGGGGGCACCGATGCGGTGCAGCGCCGGGAGCTGGGCCAGCAGCAGATGCGTACCCAGGGAGTGACCGGTCTGCAGGTAGCAAAGGCTGCTCTCATCCACCAGCAGCGCCACCTCATCAACCGTGGAGCGGTCCAGGGCGACGGCCTCCGTGGCGGTGTTCACCAGCCCCCCGATGCGGGCCATCAGGTCCGGGGCGTCGAAGCGGATGCCGCCCACATCAAACCACCAGTTGGCCGAGCCGGTGGTGATGGCGTGCGCCAGTTCCTTCTCCTGCTGCAGGATGTCCTCGGCAACCGTTTCCGGCTTGCCCCAACTGCCGACCGGTCCCTCGGTCAGCGATGTACGGATGTCGTCCTCGTTGAACCAGATCTTGCCGTGGAGCTTCACGCTGTCCAGCAGTGACATGTAGTGGCACGTACCCTCGCCCCCCACCTGGCGGAAGGCGTAGCTGGTGGGACTCGTAAGGAAGTCCACATCCGGGCAGGCCAGTACCTCGCCGAGGGCAAGGTGGCCGGCGTTTTGCTGCCGCTGCTCGCCACAGAGCTGCAGGACGTAGCCGTAGAATACCCCCACCAGCTTCTCACGGTTCGTGAACCCTTTCACGGCGGAGGCGAAGGTGTTGATGGTGTCGGCCACGAGGTGGGAGTTGTACAGGTAGAAGTCGATGACATCCTGCTCCCCGGCCGGATCGCGCAGCACTCCCAGCTTGGACTCCTGCCGCCTGGCCTTCGGAGGAATGGCGGCCCTGTCGAACGTGATCTCCGGGTCGCCCCAGGCGGCCGCGAGCTTCCTGTCGGTACCGTACTTGTCCCGCAGCCACTGCCGGAACCGTGCCACATTCACCGGTGAGTAGTCCACCCACTCATTCTCGTTGGCCCCCCACATCATCCACTCCTCCGTGGTACCGGAGGCGATGTGATAGCCCACGATGCGGTCGGCGTAGGGCGAGGCCTCCACATGCTCGATGAGCCGGCGCAGGCCCTCGACGGTATCCCTGCGCCACGTCTCGGAGGCCCAGCTCGGAGCCGGCTTGCCGCCGGAATGGATGAAGGGGACGTAGTTGCCCGAGCCGTCGTCCATCAGGACGATGTCGTCGGGATGCTGCTCGCTCCACCACTTGGGCGCATGTACGTACAGCCGAGGGAAGAAGTAGGCGTCCGGATTGGCCTGCAGCAGCATGAGCACGCGCTCGTCCAGTTGCGAGTAGTCATACTCGTCGGGCGCCACCCACGTGGTCTTCGACAGCCCATAGCCGGCCTCGGTAGGCGTTGCGCTGAAGGTGAACAGGTTCACACCGGCCCGGGTGAAATCGCCGAACACCTCCACCGTGGGGCGGTACGTGGCCCAGGCCATGCCGTTTTGGGGCTCGTCGTTGATGAAGATGGTCGGCGTGCCGTTGTGGTGCCGGACGCCGGCCACGGTCTTCCCGACCTCTCGCTGCTGGATATCCACGGTGGCGACCTCCTCGTCGCTGGGTCTGCCTTGATACGAGATGTGTGCCTCTCCCACCACCAGCCTGACCGCGTGCCGACCTCCGAAAACGTATTGCGGAACCTGGATCACGAAACTCAACTGGACCGTCTCTCCCGGAGCCAGCGCGGACAGCGAGATGGGCGTCACCGGCTCGGCGATGATATCCCGCGTGTTACCGACCGAGAACTCCAGGCCCACCCGGTCCTCCAGGCACGGCTTGTCCAGAGTGAAACTGGCTGCGGCCTCGTATCGCCGACCTGCCTGCATGGTATCGGGCACCGACAGGTGCGTTACGGTGGCGGTGGGCGGGGTAGGGCGCACCAGTTCCACGGCGGCCACCGAGAGGTCGTACTCCAGGCCCTCGCGCACTCCGAAGGCGATGAGTGTCACGTACCTGAGCGGGAGATCCAGCCTCCCGTCGGGGTCCCGCGACCACGACGCCACCTCCCACTGCTCCCGAGGGAACTGGACCCATCGCCAATCGCCGGGCTCGATATGCACGGCGGGGACCGTCCATTCGGCGCCCTTGTCGTCGGCGACCTTGGCCGAAAGATCGAGGCCCGCCCCCTGGTTGCGAATGCGGACTCTCAGCTCCGAGAACGGGCGCTCCACCGGCGTTCGCAGGAAGATATCGTTGAAGGCGACGCCCTTCGACGCAAAGCGCCACCGGAGATGGGCGGGGTCCTCCTCGGAGGTGAGGTCATTGTGAGTGAACTCCTCGAGGGTGCGTTCGGCGCCACGGGCGGTATCCCACGCCGCGATGGAGGAGCCGTCGAAGAGCACCTCCGTCTCGGTGTCCTGGGCCCACGAGACACAGCAGATCGCGGCGGCGGCGACAATGAGATAGGGCTTCATGGAGTGGTCTCCTTCTAAGGCAGGCTCACGTCCGGACCGCGTCCCGGGGCGCCACTACTCTGTCGCCGCCGGTTGCCCCTTACGGGCACCGGCGAAGCCCGCGAGCACGGCCAGGAAGATGGCCAACTTGAGGGCGGTATACCAGGAGATCGAGCCTGCAACCAGTCCTTGTTCCACCGCGCCGGGGAACAGGTCGGGAACCGTCCAGGCCCAGAGCCACCGCAGCAAGAGCAGCGCCACCAAGAAGGCCGCCACCATGAACGCCAGAATCGTCGGCACCGCCACAAGGCACAGATTTGGTCTCATCGCGCAAGTGCCTCCTCACACGGCTTGGCGAGTTCCTCTCTGCTCAGACAGTTGACCGCGCCGGGGCGCCGCACCTTCCCGGGCTCTGAGAACAGGCAAGGCGGGCGCTCGACGCCATTCGGTCTGATACCGAGCCTGAGGTCGTGTTCCACCCGGGGCGAAGCCCAGACCGCCCCCTGAAGGCTTGATCTGGAGCAGGGGCTGAGCGGCCACATCTGGCGGCACTTCACGGGGGCTACGGCAAGAGGTACTCCAGCACAGGCGGCGAGAGACGATGAGCCGGGCGGCGCGGGAATGCTGATAGTGCATCTTGACACTGAGGGGCTATCGGCTATAATACGTGCCTGTTAGCACTTGACTTGCGAGAGTGCTAATGGGGAGTGACGGAGAGCGCTCCCACGGTGCCTACAGAGAGAATCTGGCGCCGACATTGATTCCAGCACTATCAAGGTGGTGTACTGTAGATGTTGAAGCCACTGGGTGATCGAGTCCTGGTTGAGCCGCTCGAAGCCGAGGAGAAGAGCGCCGGCGGTATCTACTTGCCCGAGGCCGCGCAGGAAGCTCCGCGCGAGGGCAAAGTGGTCGCAGTTGGTCCCGGCAAGCTGCTGGAAAACGGCGAGCGCGCCGCGATGAGTGTCAATGAGGGCGACATCGTTGTCTACACCAAGTACGGTGGCAACGAAGTCAAGGTGGGGGACAAGGAGTACTTGATCATCGACGAGGGTTCGCTACTGGCGGTCAAGAGCGCCTAGCAAGACGCCGGGCCGCCGCGAATGCACCACCAAACCACTCGTCAGATATCAAGGAGGAGCTGAACCATGGCTGCCAAGATGCTGGCCTTCGATGAAGAGGCCCGTCGTGCGCTGGAGCGCGGCGTAGACAAAGTCGCAAATGCCGTCAAGGTCACTCTCGGCCCCAAGGGCCGCAATGTCGTCCTGGACAAGAAGTGGGGCGCCCCCACGATCACCAAGGAAGTGGAGCTGGAAGACGAATACGAGAACATGGGCGCGCAACTGTGCAAGGAAGTCGCCTCCAAGACCAATGACGACACCGGCGACGGCACCACTTCCGCCACCGTTCTGGCTCAGGCCATCGTGAAGGCCGGACTCAAGAACGTCGCCGCCGGCGCCAATCCGATGCTGGTCAAGCTCGGCATCGAGAAGGCCACCGAGCGCGTGGTTGAGGAGCTTCGCTCCATGTCCATCCCGCTCGAGGGCCGTGACGCCATCGCCCACGTCGCGGGAATCGCCGGCAACGACGAGGAGATCGGTAGCCTCATCGCCGACGCCATGGACAAGGTGGGCAAGGACGGCGTCATTACCGTTGAGGAGTCCAAGGTCGGCAAGACGGAGATCGAAGTCGTCGAGGGGATGCAGTTTGACAAGGGCTATATCTCCCCGTACTTCGTCACCGAGGGCGAGAGCATGGAGGCCGTGCTCGAAGACCCCTACATCCTCATCTACGAGAAGAAGATCTCCTCCGCCGCCGACATGGTCCCGGTCCTGGAGAAGTGTGCCAGCGCCGGCCGCCCGCTCCTGGTCATTGCCGAGGATGTCGAGGCCGAGGCGCTCGCCACCCTCGTGGTGAACAAGATGCGCGGCACCATCAGCTCGTGCGCGGTGAAGGCTCCCGGCTTCGGCGACCGCCGCAAGCGCAACCTCGAGGACATCGCCGTGCTGACCAACGGCACCTTCATCAGCGAGGACCTGGGCATCAAGCTCGACTCGGTGGAACTGGACCAGTTGGGCAGGGCCGAGCGCATCGTGATCACCAAGGACGAGACCACGGTCATCAAGGGCGCCGGCTCCCAGGAGGCCATCAACGGCCGCATCAACCAGATCCGCAAGGAGATCGAGACCACCGACTCCAACTACGACCGCGAGAAGCTGGAAGAGCGCCTGGCCAAGCTGGCCGGTGGCGTTGCCGTGATCAAGGTCGGAGCCGCAACCGAGACCGAACTCAAGGAGCTCAAGCACCGCTTCGAGGATGCGCTGTCCTCGGCCCGCTCCGGTCTTGAGGAAGGCATCGTGCCGGGTGGCGGCGTCGCCCTGCTCCGGGCCAGCAAAGTCCTCGACGAATTGGAGGCCGAGGGTGACGTGGCCCTTGGCGTGGACATCGTTCGCCGCGCCCTGAGCTCTCCGTGCCGCCAGATCGCGCAGAACGCCGGCCTCGAGGGCAGCATCGTCTGCGGCAACATCCTGGCCAAGAGCAGCGCCAAGTTCGGGTTCAACGCACTCACCGAGGAGTACGAAGACCTGGTCAAGGCCGGTGTCGTCGACCCGACGAAGGTCGTCCGCTCATCCCTGCAGAATGCCGCCTCCATCGGTGCTCTGGTACTCACCACCGAGGCGCTCATCGCAGAGATCCCGGAGAAGGAGCCCGCCGGGCCCCCCGCTCCGCCCGAGTACTAGTCGGCCACAAGCCGCGATTAAGTGACCCACAAGGGAGACCCGGGGTGTGCCCCCGGGTCTCCCTGTTGCGTGACACGTATCCCCGTCGGCCTTGACCCGCCCCTGGCCGCGACCTACACTGTGACGGTGGCGGTCGATAGCGGCGATAAGCTTACCGGAGCGGGCCTCCCCCCCGGACCGGCCGTACCGCTCGAGATCAGAGGCTGACGCGCAAGCCTCCTACCACACCACCGATCCACCCGGTGATCGGTGGCCCAGACTTGCCTGACGAAGGGGTTGTGTGACATACTCACGGCGCTGCGGAAGTACACTGTTGCCGGCATCCTCACCATCATCCCGATATCGCTTACCTACTTCATCGTCCGCTTCCTGGTGGACCTGCTCATCCAGGCCGGAGCCCCGGCGATCGTCGGGGCCGCCGCTTTGGCCAGGCCGTACTCACCCGCCCTTGCAGCGTGGCTGGAGCATCCGTGGTTCCAGTCACTGCTGGCCGTCTTGCTCGTCGTCGCAGGCCTCACCGGCCTGGGGTGGTTCTCCAGTCAGGTCCTGGGGCGACGCGTCATGGAGGCCTACGATCGGTTGATGGGCCAGATACCTCTGGTAAGACAGATATACGGGGCCGCCAAGCAGCTTCTCAACTCCCTGGAGACCAAGCCGGAGGGCGTACACCGCGTGGTCCTGGTGGAGTTCCCTTCTCCCGGCATGAAGATGGTCGGCTTCGTGACGCGGACGTTCACCGATCCCGATTCGGGGCGCAGGCTCGCCACCGTATTCCTGCCCACAACGCCCAATCCGACCACCGGTTATCTGGAGATCATCCCCGTCGAGCGCCTGGTGTCCACCGAATGGTCGGTGGATGAGGCGATGAACTTCATCGTCTCCGGCGGTGCGGTGAGCCCTCCGAAGATGAACTACGACAAGAGCGCCTTCCAGCCGCCGGACGTGCCGCGCTCCGCGGAGCTGGAATACATGGGAGACTGTGACGAGAGATAGTACCGGCCCGCACGGTGCCAACCCTCATTCGTCACCCGCCGGCCTCCTCGCATTGCCCGTGCGAACGTACCCCAACGCCGTGGACATCGCCCGGCTTTGCGCTATAATGGATCGTCGCTTCACTTCCCGTCCGGCATCGGCTTTCAATGGATACCCCCGCAGATAAGTCGGCCACTTCCCAGTGCCCACTGCCGCCTCGCCAGGGCGGTCCGGTTTCCGCCAACCGCCGGCGGGAATGCCTGGGCGCGTGGGCCTTCTTGCTCCCCAATATGCTGGGTTTCGCGGTCTTCACCGCTCTGCCTGTCTTGGCGGCGCTTGCATTGTCTTTCTGCCGGTGGCGCGCCATCGAATCATGGGAAGGCATTCACTTCGCGGGGCTCAAGAACTACGCGGAGATTCTCAGCTTCAGCCGTGATGCCGGCACCGGTGGGCTCATCGCCAACGATCGCCTCTTCTGGGTGTTCATGTACAACACGGCGTACCTGATGGTCGGTGTGCCCCTGGGCATGATCCTGTCCTTTTTCACCGCCCTACTGATGAACGAGAAGTTCCGGGGCGTCGTGTGGTTCCGGACGGTCTACTTCATCCCAACGGTCTGCTCGTCGGCGGCCGTGGCGGTGCTCTGGCGCTGGCTCCTGAACGCCGATGAGGGGTTGTTCAACCATGTCCTCAAGGGTGTGGGCATTGCCGGTCCCGACTGGCTGGGTGATCCCACATGGGCCAAGCCGGCGCTGATCGTCGTCGGGCTGTGGATGGGCGTGGGGGGGTACAACTGCGTGCTGTATCTGGCCGGGCTGCAGAACGTGCCGGGAGAGCTCTACGAGGCCGCCGACATCGATGGCGCCGACTGGTGGGGAAAGCTGCGGTACATCACCTGGCCCATGCTGGCGCCCACGACCTTCTTCATCCTCGTCACCTCCATCATCGCCGGGTTCCAGGGCCATTTCACCCACATCCATATCCTCACCCGGGGCGGTCCCGCCGATAGCACCACCACGCTTCTTTACTACATCTACAAGCATGCCTTCGTCTGGCATAACATGGGTTATGCGTGCGCGCTTGCCATGGTGCTGTTTGTGGTCATCATGGTGTTCACCATCATCAACTGGAAATACGGAGGCAGGGCCATCGAGGTTCAGTAGACCCCGGGGCCCATGCGCCGCCCCAACGGGCGGACAATGGGAGGCATGTGCCATGATCGCGATCACAGGAGGCGCCGGGTTCTTCGGCTACCACGCCGCCGAGTATCTGGCCCGCAGGGGCGAAAGCTCGCTGCTTTTGGACATCGCGCCGTACGACCCGGCCGACTATCCCGAGGGCACCCAGTACGCCGAGGTGGATGTGCGCCACCTGTCCGACGTGCGGTCCGCACTCGAGGGCAAAGGCGTCACCGCCATCGTCCACGCCGCCGCCGCCCTGCCGCTGTGGAAGCGAGAGGACATCTTCTCGGTGAACGTCGATGGGACGAGATCGGTGCTCACCGCGGCCCGCGAGTTGGGGATTCCCAGGGTGGTGATGATCTCCTCCACCGCGGTCTACGGCGTGCCGAAGGTCCATCCGCTCACCGAGGACATGCCCATGGTCGGTGTGGGCTTCTACGGTGAGAGCAAGATCGGGGCCGAGAAGGTCTGCCACCAGTTGCGGGAGCTGGGCCTGTGTGTCCCCATCATTCGCCCCAAGACCTTCATCGGCACGGGGCGACTGGGGGTGTTTCAGATTCTCTACGACTGGGTGGAGAGTGGCGTGAAGATCCCCGTCATCGGCGCCGGGCATAACCGGTACCAGCTTCTGGAGGTCGAGGACCTCTGCCAGGCCATGTACCTGTGCCTCACGGGGCCAAAGGACACGGCGAACGACACCTTCAACGTGGGCGCCGAGCAGTTCGGCACCGTGCGGGAGGACGTGGGCGCCCTGTGTGAGTACGCCAAGACGGGCGCGCGAGTCATCGGCACCCCGGCCTGGCTGGTCAAGGGCATGCTGGCAATCGCCGAGGCCCTGCACCTGTCGCCATTGTACAAGTGGGTCTACGGCACCGCCGACACCGATAGCTTCGTCTCCAGCGAGAAGATCAAGACGACCCTGGGCTGGGCGCCTGAGTTCTCCAACTCCGAAGCCCTGATCCGCTCATACCGCTGGTATCTGGACCACAAAGTGGAGTCTGACTCGGCCACCGGGATCACACACCGGGTGGCCTGGAATCAGGGGATCTTGAAGGTCGTCAAGCGGCTGATGAAGTGAAGTGCCCGGCGTTGGCCGCCGCTCACCTCTCTGGGACGGCAGGGAGGACGACTAACGGCCGGCGGGATAGGAGCCCCGCCGGAACGGTGGCTCTCAGCAGTCTGTGCCGACGGCCGTGATGGTGCTCGGCCGACGAACGGCGATTGGCGGGGCAGGATGCCCGCGCTTCCAGCGGCTATGACGACACGTATCATGACTCACGACCACCACCACCAGCGCCGCCGGCGCGATCGCATCCGAACGGCCGTTGTCATCACCGTGCTTTCCATCGGTGGCGTCGGCATGGTGCTGCCTCTGGTCTGGATGGTCTCCACCAGCCTCAAGGATCGCGGCTCCATCTACGCCTATCCGCCGGAATTCATCCCCCGCAAGCAGATCACCGTCCGTGATCCGCACAGCGGCGAGCAGCTCGGGCTATTCACCGCCGAGATCGATGGCGAGCCCACCACCGTGGTGCATCTGCGCAACATCGAGGGCGGTGCCGTGGTGCGCGTGCTCACCACCGGGCAGGAGCACACGATCCCTCTGTACGTGCGGCGCGGCAGCCGCATGGTCCGCTCTTTGGCGCCTCAGCGGAAGCTGCATGTCCGCTGGCAGAACTACGCCGATGCCTGGACGGCTCTCACTCTGGACCGCAACTGGCTGAGCTTCGAGGTCCCCGCCCACCGGTTCAAGATCCTCGGCGCCACCTACCAGACGAAGCCCTTCTCCTTCCGGGGCATTCCAATCAAGTACGCCTTCTATGCCTTCTTCCTCAACAGCATCCTGATCTCGCTGTCGGTAACCGTGGGCCAGGTGTTCACCTCAAGCCTGGCCGCCTATGCCTTTGCCCGCCTGCGCTTTCCCGGCCGCGATGCGCTCTTTCTCGGCTATCTGGGGACGCTCATGGTGCCCTTCGTCGTCACCATGATCCCGGTCTTCGCGCTGTTCAACCTCCTGCGCCTGTACGACACCTACGCCGCTCTCATCCTCCCCGCCATGTTCTCGGCCTACGGCACCTTCATGCTGCGCCAGTTCTTCTTGACCATCCCCGCCGAGCTCGAGGACGCCGCCCGCATCGACGGCTGCGGCCTGTGGGGCATCTACCGCCACGTGATCATGCCGCTATCGAAGCCCGCCATCGCCACCCTCGTCACCTTCACCTTCCTGCAGAACTGGAACAACTTCATGTGGCCCCTGATCATGATCGATTCAGATCAGCGCAAGCCGCTGATGCTGGGTCTCTACACCTTCATGGGGCGATATAGCAC
>CAYRFY010000261.1:0-10327 GCA_964423635.1 uncultured Armatimonadia bacterium
TTTCGAGCTATGGCAACGAGGCACGTAGGCGGCCCAATTGACTTAGCCGACAGGCCCTCTTGCAGTCGCATCTAGTTCGCATGCGCCGCCGCAATTCCTCTGCACAGCGAGCGGCAAGGAGCAGGCGACCTAAGTGACGAACTGCTCCCGTAGCCGCCAACCGATGGGCGGAGGTGCTCAGGCTCCGTGGATGACGACACCGTTCTGATGAAGCTGGAGGACCTGGCGCGGGCATTGGGCATCGTGATACGCTACGAGCCCACTGAGGACGGGCGCAGCGGAGTATGCAAGCTGCGCGGGGTCAAGACGGTCATCATCCACTCCGGTCTGCCCGTCAGCGGGCGCATCGGTGCGCTTGTGGACGCCCTGGCGAAAGAGGACACCGAGGGCATCTATCTGCCCCCGGTGATCCGCGAGATGCTACAGCAGCGGTAAACCGTGGCCGCCGGGGCTCGGGGCTATTTCAGCCCCATCCCGCCTCCGCCGCCGAAGAATTGCTTGGCGCCCTCGAGGCGCAGGCCGAGGCACTGTTCGCCCTCCCCGGCCCGGGGCTGCAATTCCAGCCATCCGGTGCAGCCGGCGGCGGGCACCTGCAGATCGGCGCGGTTCTCCCTGTCCGCCTCCACGGTCGCCGTCAGGCGATGCTCTTGCCCGCCGAGGTTGACGACCAGGGTCCGCTCCCCCAGGTCTTCACGGTACCCCCAGCAGACCCCAAGGCCCTTGGCGCCCGGCGGGACCGAGAAGGAGAGGCGGGTGGCGGCATACACGTGCACGGGATAGCTGGGCTTCTGGGCCCACTCGTTCTTCTCTCCCGGCGCCGGCTCCCGGGGAATGGCCGGGCGCTGCCGAATCTGCTCCAGCGGTGAGCGGTGGCCGTCCGGGTCCGCGATTCTCTTGTCGATCTCCCGATTCGCCTCCACGATCGCTTTCCAGTAGTCCTCCGTATAGCCCGAGAGGCTGAAGTAGCCGGCTACCTCGTTGGAGCTGCGCCATACGGACATCGAGCCCGGCCAAAACCAGCATCCGTGACCGTAGAGGGCGAAGTTGAACATCTGTGCCGAGAGGAAGCGCCGGTCGGCGGGCGGGTGCTTCACCGCCCACAGTGTGCCGCCGTGTACTACGTGTGCGTCCCAGTTCTCGTACTGCTCCAGCTTCCTGCGCACCGCCGCCGAGCTGTAGCCCGAGGTGTAGGTGCCCTCGTCGAAGTCCAGAGCCGGAGTGCGGGGGGTGCCCAGGCCCCGCGCCATGCCTCGGCAGAACCAGTTGTCTCCGATGCTCAGCAGCAGCACGGCGAAGCACAGGTCCGGGTTGACGGCGTGGACGCGCTCGCGGATCTCGCCCAGCAGCGCCTCCAACTCGTCCTGCTGGTAGGCGCAGAAGTCATCCAGGAGGCCCTGCTCGGCGATCCAGTCGAAGCGCGCGTTACCGTCCTCGGGCACGTCCGGAGTGGCCAGTCCCCTGGAAGCGAGAAAGCCTCCAAAGCACCGGTCGCACGCGCACTTCTCCCGGCTCGAGCCGTAGGGCTGGTAGATGGCGCCCGATCGGGCCCTCTCCCCGGCATCAGTGAGGTTCTTTGCGTACCAGCCTCCGAAGTAGTACGACTCCGGGTCCAGGCCGACGCCGATCACGTTGGGGTACTCCCTCGAGAGCTCGGCGATCACCAGCGCCCGGCGCAGGAAGGACCTTTCCCAGTATTCCCGGGAGATGGGGCAGGGATGTGGGCCGCGCACGGAGAGCCGGGTCAGGGCCCGGGTGTAATCCCCCGCGGCCGCGCACTCGGTCTCCGCGCAGCCCCAGCCTACGTAAGGAATCAGCTTGATGTCGGCCTCCTGGGCCGCCGCGCACATCTGCTCCAGCCGCTCGCGCCATCTGGCGAGGCCCTCGTCATCGGCAAAGGGGATCCCCCACTGCCACGCCGCCATCAGAGCCAGGTTCATCCCCGCCAATCGGCTGTCACGCAGCGTGTGCAGGCTCAGAGGACTGGAGAGGTAGGTGCTCCTGCCCCGGGCGTCCAGCGCCCAATGAGGATTGCGGATGATGATCGAAAACGGGTTCCAGGAGGCCGGGCCAGAGTTCACCAGCAGCGTATAGCGGCCGGCGGTCGGTGCAGCAACACGAACTTGGCCCGTCTCGCCCGCGGCAACGACGCCCTTGCTCAGCAGGGCACCGGCAGGGTCGAACAAAGCGTAGATCGAATCGGTAAAGGCCGAGTCACCCGGCAGGGCGTCGAGGTCGAAGACGATCTCGGCGCCCGCCTCCATCTCGATGCGGAAGATCGCCTGTCCACGGAGACGGAGGACGTCTCCGGTCGGAACCGGCGGCTCGGTGAGGACAAGACCGTCCTCCGGCACCGGGGCGCCGAAGGCAACACCGTAGGAGATGCCGCGGAGGCGCTCTGTGTCGATCCACTGCAGGAAGGGTGCGGCCTCCGGGCCGAGGACTCCTCGGATCGGGAGCGGTCTGGCGCCCGAAAGGGAGACTTCTGACACGTTGCAGAAACTCTCCACGCGCCCCGCTTCCCCGGCGGTGAGGGTAACCGTGGTCCGGGCATCGCTCTCCACCTCAAGGGGGAAATCCACTGTCACTTCGGTGTCTGCGGTCACGCGGACACTCTGCCGCCCGAACCGAGACGCGGCATCGCCTTCGCCCACGAAGCCCTCAACCGTCACTTCCGCCGCTTCTCGGCCACCGCGAAGAGTGATCCCGATCAGGTTCTGCCCGATGGAGGGGTGGCGCAGGGCGACCGCAGCGATCTCCACGCCGCCTGCAGGGGTGTAGACCAGACGCCCAAATCGAGCGGGATTGTGGAAGACACCGAAGGTCTTGGCCCAGGCCGAGGTCTCGCCGGGCTCCAGGCGCCTGGTGCGGCAGAAGTTGGCCAGCGACATGCGCGGGTCGCTGAGGCCAACGGCCGCGCGGGGGATGCGCAACTCCACCGTCCAGACGTCTTCCCCGCGGGCGACCGCCGCCTCCCACTCGCAGTTCCAGGAACCATCGCCGCCCAGCTCGTCGTGTCGGTTCCCGGCGACATCCACCGAGAAATGGTAGAACGGACCGCCCATTGCGTCGGGCATGAAGAAGAACTCGATGTGATCGTTGGCGTACAGGTCCATGGAGTCCGGGGGCAGGGGCTCGACCTTGAGCTTGGCCATCTCCGTCTCGCGGCAGCCGAAGGCCACATAGATATGCTCGGCGTCCAGACCCATCTTGGCCCAGGTGTCGTTGGCGGCCGGAACGCCCTCCAGGAAGTGCCAAAACGGCCCGGCCACCTGGGCCGCCGCCCATACGGGCTCATCCGGCCTGCCGTCGATGGTCGGTGCCTGGTCGAAAGTGGCCACATGCAGCACGGGCTTGTCGCCGAGGAGATCGGTCTCGGCGGCCACAGCGGACCGACCACCGGGTGCCGCACCTGCAACCATGACGGCAAGGACTGCGAAGGTGCACAGAAGTGAGCGGGGGCTCTGCATGGGTATCCTCCGGGTGGTGTCTACGCGCGGGTGATGGCGACGTGAGAGCCTGTCGGCTAAGTCAATTGGGCCGCTGACGTCCCTCGGTGCCATCGCTCGAAACGCGTAGGATGAGTGTCGTCATAGTCCCGTGAATGTGTTTGCCACGCATTCGGGACGCGGTTAGCCATGGGACGTCACCCGGCCACGCCTATCCGAGGGTGCGAGAGGGCTCTGCCGACAGGCTCGCGAGACCTTTGCCCAAAGCTGGGGCAATGTTCGGCGTTGGCCGGTGCGAACCCTTCGCTATGGGATGCCCCAAAGGCTCACGACGAGGCGACCGGATCGGTGGGGTCGGGCTCAGCAGCCGGAGACGACCGCGGACCGCCCCCGGCGTCTACTCGGACTCCCACAGCAATCGTACGTGGGACTCACCGGCTTCGATGGGCACCGTGACGTAGTTAGGGCGCAGCCTTACGGGCCGCTGACGGGCCATCTTGTGCGAAGCGGCATCGAACGCCGCGGCGGCGGGCCGGTCGTTCACCAGCACAGCGGCCGGTAGGCTCCTGACCGCGACCTCGATGGCCGCCGTCTTGCCCTCGGGGAGTCGGAAGACGAGGTCCGCTTCCTGTGTCTCCGGGTCGTAGCGGCCGGATACGTACGCCGCCGGCGCCCACTCACTGAGGACCAGCGGTGAGTGCCGGTTCATCAGCTCCGCGTACACGATGGGCGCCATCCAGTAGAATCCGCTGCCCGAGGTCTCGCGGTTGTGGGCCATCTCCCGCAGGAGCGTCTCTTCATCCTCCCCCAGCAGACTCCGCGCGTGGAACCAGTGGAGGGTGATGTAGCCTGAGTTCCCGTCGTGGCTTGTGGGATAGGGATAGCGGTAGGCCCGCTCCCCATCGAGGATCCTGGGGAAATACTGCGGCACCAGGGCCGCCCACTCAGCCGTCTCGGGCCGGGCCGTGCGCATGACCAGATCGAAGAGCTCCTGATGCACCCCATACCCGTTGTACGAGCAGGTCAGCCACCACGGGTCAGGATCATTGGTGGCCGCATTGTGCTGGAAGAGCTGGGTCTCCTGGAAGCCGTTGATGAAGTGGCGGTCGCAGTGGAGCTCGTGCTCCCAGGCGTAGGCATCGAACTTCAGGCGCACGGTGAGGGGGACGGCCAGCTTCGCCGCCAGCCCCGCGTAACGGGCGAAATCGGCTTCGCGGCCCAGTACACGGGCCATCCGCGCCGCCGAGACAACTCCCGCGTACGCGGCAGTGGCCATGTCGCAGCCGAAGCCCGAACTCCCGTCATCGGCGGCGCTGTCGCCCATGATGGCCCAGTCGTGACTCCACTCGATGTAGGCCAGCGCCTGGTGGACGAAGTCGAACTGCCGCTGCACCATCTCCCACTCGCCGAAGACGTGGGCGTACTTCTGCAGGCCGTTGACGGCCAACCCGTTGCCCCAGTTCATGTCGATACCGCTGTCCTGCCCAAAGCACGCCGGGTACCTCAGCCCCGTGTGAGGCTCCCGGCGGTAGGTCCAGCCGGCCAGCGGGTTGTCCGCAGCACCCCACGCCTCCATGTTCCTCTCGTTGGCCCGCACCAGGGCCTGCTGCTGCTCCGGCGTCAGGATGGCCCAGGCGCACAGGGCGTTGCCGGTGATCTTGCTGGGGAAGTTGCACGATACCGTCCCCAGCCGCCAGCCGTTGTATCCCGGCTCCGGGTAGCCCTCCAGACCGGCGCAATGGTTCAGCTCGTCCTTCAGGCGCTCCTGACCGACCACGTCCACGTACCCCGTCTCCTCCAGCGGCGGGAGCGGGAGGCGGTATGCGACCTCGGCCCGGCCCAGGATCGCCTCCAGCGGACCCCAGACCGTCGGGATGCCGAGGTCTGTCGTGTCGCCATGGACGGTGAGGGGATACCCCAGGCGCCGCCCGCTGGAGACCATGGGCGGGAGCGGGGCGGCCACGAGGGGCTCCACGTCCCAGTCCGAGGGGAGCGTCCGGTAGCGGGAGATGCGGTTGGTGACGATCGCTTCGTCCCCTCGCACCTCATACCGCTCTTCACAGTCCATAGGGAACGCCATGAGCAGACGAGTGAGGCGGTCGCAGTGGTCGCCCAGCCACACGGCGTCCTCGGGCTGCAGGGCCTCTTCCGCGGCATGCCGGGAGCGGCGTCCCAGAGGATACGCGATGCCGAACGTGGTTCGTCTGCGGCCCTCAGCGACGAGCCGCAGACCCTCGTGTATCGGCTCCAGGCGCAGCGACCGCGGGCGAGAGGTGAACACCACCTGGACGGGCTGCAGAGAGATGCTGTCCCAGAGCAGGAGCCAGGGGGCGTCCATTTCCGCCACCGGGATCTCCGACGCGGAGGCGGTGGGGCACTGATGGCGTCGTAACTGCCCGCCGCGCCGCAGCAGCACCGTGACCGCCGGCGCCGTCTGCGGCTCGGAGCCGATGGTGTGGGCGCGGCCGAACCCCTCGAGAGTGAAAGTGGGGGGGGCGCATTCCACCAGGATGCCGGGCGACAGAATGCTGTAGGTCACCTGGCGCCGCGCCTGGCCCCTGGTGAAGACGATCTGTTTGGTCACCCAGTTGACGGAGTGAACGTCCACCGCCACCTCGCCGTCGCCGGGCGGCGCCAGGTTGACTGAGGCCATCGGGTGGCCCCAGGTGGCGCCGCGGGCGAAGTCACCGCCGGGGCTGAGGGCCCCGACCAGCACACCGTCGGTTGGTGCCACACCGAAGCGGCCAAACCCCTCGCAGCACGGGGCCTTCACAGCGCCGGCATGACCGGCCACTGCCGCCGGCAGGCACAGGATGGCAGTTAGCGGCCCACAGCATAGGAAGCGATGCATGCAGCTTACTCCAGTCAGGCCAGATTCGCCGGCGGCCCCGGGCATCGAACACTACCGTGCAGACCATGGCTTCGTCGAAGAGTCCCCGGGTCCCTCCGTGGGTGGTGCCATGGTCGGTTCTCGGCCGCCCCCGGACGCCTCGCCCATCGGGCTGGAGCGGGAGGTGCTTTCGGCGCCCCGGGCGAATGTCCTATTGCCCGATTCAAGGACAGATCATCGCCCGGGGGTAACCCACCTCAGATGACACCCGCCCGCCTCCTCGCCGCTTCGCTCGCCGTGCTCTGCCTCTCATGTGCCTCTGCCGCCGAGAGGATCACGTCACAGGTGGAAGGTCTACCCTTCGAGGCCGTGGAGAGCTCGCAGGTCTCCTTCTCCGTGACGCACGTCGTGTCCGCCGAGCTGGCAACCGTCACTCTCCATGTGGAGATGAAGAACCGCGAAAACACCGTGCTGGCCGCCGAGGTTCGCGAGGTCTCCGGGGAGGGCAAGACGGAGCTTGCGTTTACGGTGCCCGCTCGTGAGGCCGAGGCCGAGGTGAACTTCGCCATCTGGTACGGTGAGGATTGGCGTCAGGCTCTGGTGCCCATCATCCACACACAGTTCGTGTCCATCATCACGGCTCAGCAGGCGGCGGCCGCGGAGGCCGAGCGGGAGCGGGCCGCGGAATGGGTGGCGAAGATGAGACAGGTCTTGCCTGCCGAGGGTGCCGTGGCGATGTTGGTCGACGACCTGCCCGGCCTGGATGAGGAGCTGGCCGCGCGAGTGGCGGAAGACCTGCGGGCACGGAACCTCCCGCTACTGGAGCTGACGGCGGAGGATGTCTGCAATGCCGGGATCCTCAGCCCCGAGCACTTCCGCGCCCTGGTGCTCACCTCCTCGGCCGTGTATCCCGCCGAAGGCGGGCGGGTTCTGGAACGGTTCCTGGCCGAGGGTGGCGACTTGATCGCTCTCGGGGCGCCGGCGTTCACCCATGCGGTGAGCCGTGTCGAGGGGCGCTGGATGGACGAGGCCCAACTGCGACAGTTGCTGGCCGAGCAACAGTCTCAGACGCTGCTTTTCGATTTCGAGACCGGGAACGCGGAGGATTGGGGTACGACCCAGGGCGGTGCCGCTCAGGCGGAGTTGGACTTCGCCGCGGCCGGGCCCGAGGGCATGGGTGCCGCCCTGCACTGCGTGGTGCCCAACTTCATGAACTGGGACACCCTCATCGCTCCCGCTTTGGAGGCGCCCTTCGCGCCCGGTAGCACCCTCACCTGTCTGTGGGCCAAAGGCGGCCCCGGTACGCAGTCTCTCGCCCTGGAATGGGTGGAAGAGGACGGCTCGCGCTGGATCGCCACCATCCCCCTCACCGAGCAGTGGCAGCACTACGCCGTGCCCGTCGGGCAGTTCCGCTACTGGCGCGACAACCCCAGCGTCGGGCGGGGCGATAGCGGCGACCACTTCCGCCCCGAAAACGCGGTGCGTCTCACCATCGGTCTCTCCATGACCCACACGCCCATGGCAGCGGGGCGCCACGAGTTCTGGGTGGACCGGATCGGCACCGCACCCAGTCCCCTGGACTCCGCGGCTGGGATCGGTGAGCTCACCTTGGCGCCCATCGAGATGGTGACCCCCACCTACAAGTTCCACAGTGTGACCTCGGCGGTGTCGCTGAAGGTCACCGATAGGCAGAACCTGCTGGCTCCGGCGGAGCTCAGTGTTCCTCCCGGACTGATGTCGGTGCACCCCCGTCCGCAGGCCACCGGCTTCGACAAGGACCGCAAGTGGCGCTGGATACCCCTGCTGGAGGCCTACGATGACTCGGGCGAGGTCTGCGGCACCGCGGCCTGCATGGTGATCAACCGGACGGGGCGCTTTGCCCAGTCGGCCACGGTGACCTTTGCCCTGCCCGAGGGCGCCTACGATGACACGGTGGTGGACCTGGTCGGACAGGCGGTGGTCCGCCTCTGTGACGGACGTTTCCTGCAGGAGGGTGGGGCTCAGTTCTACGCCTACTTCCCCGGCGAGAGCGTGACTTTGGGCGTAAGGGCGGGAGGCATCGGCGCGGGGGAACTCGAGGGCTGCAGCGCCCGCTTCTTCGTCACCTCGAAGATCGGTACGGAGTTCGAGCAGACGGTTCCGCTGACCGAGGGTGTCGCCACCTGCACCTGGAGCCCGGGACAGTTCGCCAAGAACGATTACGATGTGATCTGCACGCTGCTGGATGGCGAGGGCCGGCCGCTGGACGTGCTGAAGCACCCGCTGGTTGTCTGGAACCCGCCGAGCGAGCCCAGCTTCATGCAGGTGCGGGACGGCAACTTCTGGCTGAACGGGCAGAGATGGACGGCGCACGGCATCAACTACATGCCCTCCAGTGAGATCGGCATCGAGGACGGCGAGTATTTCGAGTTCTGGCTGGACAAGCAGCCGTATGACCCGATCGTCACCGAGCGGGACCTGCGCCGGATCGCCGCGGCCGGCATGAACATGGTCAGCATCTTTTGCTACCATCGCTCCCTGGAGTCCCGCAATCTGCTGGATATCTTGGAGCGCTGCCGCCGCCACGGTCTGATGGTCAACCTATCCCTGCGACCGGGGACGCCCCTGGACTTCCGCTGGGAGGAGATGAAGGCACTCATCGAGGCCTACCAACTGGCCGAGAACGACACCGTTTTCGCCTACGACCTGGCCTGGGAGCCGGCGTTCTGGGGTTACGGGAGCCGCAAGCGCTGGGATGCCGAATGGGAGCGCTGGATCGTGGCGCGCTACGGCGGTATCGAGACCGCTGAGGAGGACTGGGGCGTTCCGGTACCGCGGGCCGAGGGGAAGGTGACCGGTCCCTCCGATGAGCAGGTGTCCACCGAGGGCCCACACCGGGTGATGGTCTGCGCCTACCGCCGGTTCCTCGACGACCTTCTGGCCAAGGCCCACGCGACCGCCAACGGTCTGGTCAAGAGCATCGACCCCAACCACCTGACCAGCTTCCGGATGACGGTCGCCGGCGACCCGACGCTGTCGCCTACCCAGATCGCCTATGACTTCCGCGGCCTGGCGCGGAGCGTGGATATCATGCAGCCCGAGGGGTATGGGCGCATCGGAGACTGGGACCGCGTACGGCCGGGGATGTTCACCGCCGACTATGCGCGCTGCATGGCCCCCGGCAGGCCCGTGATGTGGGCCGAGTACGGCTACTCCACCTGGGATACGCACCGGATGGCCCCCGATCCGGGACGCGAGCAGTGGGCGGGCGACTACTACGATCGCTTCCTGAGCATGGCCCTGCAGTCCGACGCCGACGGCACGGTGGCGTGGTACTATCCCGGAGGCTATCGGGTCGGCGAGCGCAGTGACTACGGGGTCTTCAACCCGGACGGTACGTGGCGACCGGTGACGAGCACCCTCGCCCGGCTGGCCGAAACGGTCACCGCCCCCCGCCCGCCCATTCCCACGGACGAATGGATCGCGATCGACCGCGACGCCACCTGCCTGGGCGTGCAGGGGGTCTACGAGGCGGTCAAGGACCGCTACTGGGAGCTGGTGGAGGCGGGCAAGAGGCCCGGCCTGCGCACGGACGGCTTCGGCCTGGACTCCGCGTCTGCCCCGGCTCTGGCGGTTGGCAATGTGCCGTACAGGCCCGGCCGCAATCCGCACAAGTACCTGAACGCCGAGTTTGACCGGGTGCAGGTCAAGAACGCGATGGGACAGTGGGAGACCGTCCTCGACGGGGCGACGGTGAAGGTGAAGCGCGGCGAGCCTTTGCTCGTGCGGGCGACGGTGGGGAACCTCGCGGATGCCACATGGCTGGCGGCCGAGGGCACGGGCCAGGTAGTCCTGACCTGCGGGGAGGCCCTCAGACCCATCGACGAGGATGTGCCCTACATGGGGACGGCTCAGATCGACGACTTCCAGGTCCTGATCGTGGAGCGGGCCATGGACTTCACGCTCCAGATGTGCGCCTGGCCGGACACCGTCTTTGGTGAGAAGCTTCGCCTTCGCATCGAGCCCGAAGCCGGGTAAGCCGACCGGATCGTCTTCCCGTCTCCATCGCGTT
>CAYRFY010000262.1:0-3004 GCA_964423635.1 uncultured Armatimonadia bacterium
GATCAGCCGCCCGACCGCCTCATCGATCGCGAGCCGTACCGGGCCTTCTTCTCCCGTCTCAAGGCGATGCCCGCCGAGACGGGACTGGGCGAGGCCTTCTGCACCGCCGCGGTGGCCGCCTTCGGCGACGGCTGCAACCAGCAGCTCGAGGATTGGCGCCTGCCGATCGCCGCCGTCACCGCCGGCGACGCTGAGACCAGGATAGGAATGGCCAACTGATGATGGGGCGTTGAGCCGTGACACGTAAGGGGCGAGGTGGGGGATGCCTCGCCCCATTGCTGCGTCGCGACGAAGGCGGTCCGCGTGCCGGCGAACAAAGCTCTCCGCGGCGACGACTTGCCCTCGACCCTGTCCGGGGGCAGGAGACATCGCGGGCCGCGCCGCGAGCCACGGCCCCCGTGGCGGGCAACATCCGGCGGATTCTTCCAGGCTCATAACCGCTAAGGAGAATGGCGGCATGGATGACCACACCATGGGACGCCGCGACTTCATCGGCACCTGCGCCGCCGCGGGCGTCGCCGCGGGCATGGCGCCCTCCGTGGCGACACACCTCGCCAACCAGATTGCCGTCTTGCCCTGTCAGGCCAAAGGGAATGTCTCCAACCACCGGGCTCTCTTCTGGCATGTGAGGCAGGGCAAGACCACCATTTGTGACCTGTGTCCCAGCCTTTGCGAGATCCAGCCCGGTGAGCGGGGCACCTGCGGGGTGCGCGAGAACGAAAACGGCGTCTATGTCTCCAAGGTCTACGGCAAGCCCTGCGAGATCCGCTCCGACGCCATGGAGAAGGGGCCGTTCTTCCACTTCCTCCCGGCCACCAAGTCCCTGGCCCTGGGCTTTGCGGGCTGCAATCTCGACTGCAAGTACTGCCAGAGTGCGGCCTTCGCCAAAGCGCGGCCCGAGGCCACGGACAACAAGAACCTCTCGCCACAGGGATTGGTGCAGCAGCTCCGCAAGCACGGCTACCGGTCGGTGACCTTCACCTACAGCGAGCCGCTTCAGGCCATCGAGTACGTGCTGGATGTGGCCAAACTCGCACGCCCCGCCGGCATCCGGGTGCTTGTGCACACCGCGGCCTACTTCAACTCCGAGCCCTTCGAGGAGATCTGCAAGAGCGTGGACGCGGTCAACATCGACCTCAAGGGGTTCACGGAGGACTTCTACAAGAAGGTCACCGGAGGCTCGCTGGCCCCGGTGCTCAACAACATCAAGCGGGTGCGCAGGCACCGGGGGCTGTGGCTGGAGCTGACAAACCTCGTCGTGCCGGGGTACAACGACGACGACGCGGTGTTTGGCAAGATGTGTCGCTGGGTATTGGACAACTGTGGCGCCGACACGCCCTTCCACATCTCCCGGTTCTTCCCTCAGTACAAGTTCCGCAACGTGGCGCCCACGCCGATCGAGACCCTGCGCCGGCTGCGGAAGATAGCCTTCAACATGGGTCTGCGCTACACGTACCTGGGCAACCTCGGAGGCGACCCGGGCGAGAGCACGTACTGTCCCAAGTGTGGGGTGAAGATGATCGGTCGCGTCGGGTACGACGTGAGCGCGGTGGCCTTTGACGGCTCCACGGGCACCTGCACCAAGTGCGGACTCAAGATCCCCGGAGTGTGGCAGTAGAAGGCCCACCCCCTACCTATCGCCGCCACTCGCCGTTGCCGCCGCCGCTCCCGCCTTGCGGGACCGTCCGCCGTAGAGGCCGTTAGCCGCCGTCAGCCGTAGACCCCGTAGACGCTCCCGCCTTGCGGGACCGTAGACGCCGTTAGCCGTTGACCCGCGACTCGCCGACTCGCTGACTCGCTGACTCACATGCGGAGCTTTGCTGCTATGGATCGTCGCCGCTTCCTCACCACCTCTGCCGCCGCCCTCGGCGCCGGCCTGACCCTCCCGGCCCTCGGGCAGGCGGAGGGCAAGTCCAGGGTGGTCGTCGTCCGCAATATGGCCATGGTTGGTGTGACGGAGGATGCCGCCCTGCGGCGCATGCTCATGGACATGGTCCATGAGGCGGTTTGCCTGCTGTCCGGCGCCGCCTCGCGCGAGGCCGCCTGGCGCACGTACCTCAAGCCCGAGGACATCGTGGGGGTCAAGCTGAGCTGTCTCGCGCCGCCGATGGTGCCGCACCCGGCGATGGCGGACGCCGTGGCCGAGGGCGCCGCGCTGGTGGGCATTCCGGCCAACCACGTGATCGCCTTCGACAAGGAGGATCGCGACCTGGAGCGCAGTGGGTTCACCATCAACAAGGGGGGCTCGGATGTCCAGTGTTACGGGACCGTCGGCCCTCCGGGGAGCGGCAACCCGGGCTACGAGGACCGCCAGAGCTTCCGGCGCGACACCGCCTACCACCTGAGCCGCGTGGTCTCGCGGCAGTGCACGGCTATTGTGAATGTGCCGGTGTTCAAGGACCACTCCTATGCCGGGATGACCGGGGCGCTGAAGAACCACTTCGGCTGTATCGACAATCCCAATGAGTTCCACAAGAAGAACAACTGCTGCCCGGCGCTCGTCGACGTCGGCCACGACCAGCACATCCGCGGCAAGCAGCGCCTGATCCTGTGCGACGCCCGGGCCGTGCAGTACGAGGGCGGGCCCTCTTTCCAGCCCCAGCACCTCCAGGCCTACTACGCCATCATCGCCGCCGTCGACCCGGTGGCGATGGACACCATGGCCATGCAGCTTCTGGATGTGTGTCGCCAAAGCCGGGGCTTGCCGAAGCTACAGGACCGGGAGAACAAGCCGATCCACATCGCCGAGGGCGCCAGGCAGGGCCTGGGGACGAACGACATCTCCCGCATCGAGGTGGTGGCGAAGGAATTGGCGGAGAAGACCGGATAGGTGCCGGTGCGGACCCCTGGGCCGTTTTCAAGCCATACCTCCCTGCTGCCCGGCGTCGCGACGAGCTACTCCCTCCGCAGCTCCAGCAGCACTACCGAGAACCCCGGCATCTGTAGCCTGAGCCCGTCGTCTCGGACCTCCATACCCACGATCCAGCCAGCGGCCTCGCTAGGC
>CAYRFY010000262.1:3014-10313 GCA_964423635.1 uncultured Armatimonadia bacterium
CAGCTTCAGCTCTCCGTCTCCCAGCTCCATCGCGGTAGGTTCGGGAAGCTCAGCGGCCGCCAGGAGGCGCTCTCGCTGCTCTCGATCCACCGCCTCCGGCCTGCCCATCCTCTCCCACGCCGCCTGCGGGTCACAGACGCCCGGTCCGACCGCGGTAGCCCGGCAGCCCCACTCGCCCTCCAGGCCGCTGAGCTCTATCGCCACCTCCGTCACGTACGGCTCCCGCCGATAGTCCTCCACCAGGTTGTACAACATCACCCGGGCCTCGGTGGCGTCCTGTGAGATAGCCGCCAGTCCATCGACGGCGGCGCTATCTGTCAGGACTCGGGCGCGCCGCCCCTCCAGGCGTCTCAAGAGCTCGAAGGCCCGGAAGCTTGGCTTGGGGACGCCGATCTTGGTCAGGAGTCCGAGGCCTCCGGAGAAGCCGTCGTGGGCGTGGTAGGGGCCATCGGCCAGACAGAAGGGCAAGGCCAGGGTGGTGTCCGCGTCGAGAAAGTGCCTCACCGCCAGGGTACGGAAGGCCGCGTCGAAGGCGGTGTCGTGCACCGGGTGGCTCGATGCCGAGCAGCCCCACTCGGTGATCAGCGTCGGCAGCTCCCGGTACTGAGGAAACCTGTCCCGGGCCTCTTTCGCCTGCTTGAGCGACAGGCGGAGGGCATCGAACACGGGAATGCCGACACCGACGGTGTAGATGTGCCACGACAGGAAGTCGATCCGACAGCCCGCTTGCCCGGTGGCGTCATTGACGCCGGAGGCGCAGTGCTCCAGGAGTGGCTCCAGCCAGCCGGTTCCGGCGCCACCGGGGCCGCCGATGCGGATGTCGGGATCGGCCGCCGTTGCTCCGGCCACGGCGTGATCGTACACCCGCAGATACTCCTCCAGCGTGCCGGAGAAGTACCCGGAGGCATCGGGCTCGTTCCAGACCTCGAAGTACCAGTCGTGGACGCTCTCGCCCCACACCTCTTTGCAGTGGCCCACGGTGGCCCGCACCAGTGCCTGCCACCTGGCGAAGCCCTCGGCCCCTTTGGGCGGGTGGGGGTTGGTCCAGCCCAGGCCGTCGTCTCCGGTGGCGAACTGCGGCGGTGTGGTCTCCAGCACGATGAGTGGCTTCATGCCGTGGTCCAGCACCGCCCGGATGCGGCGGTCGAAGTCCTCCCAGCGGTAGACGGCGTTGCCCCCCCCGTCCTCGCTGTAGATGGCCGGGTTGTGCAGACAGTCGTGCATCCGGATGATCTCAAACCCGATGCCTCGCGCCAGAACCATGGCCTCCTGCTGGACGGAGGTCAGTACGCGGTCGCTGTAGCTCACATCGCTTCCGAGCCACAGGTGGCGGAACGGGCCCAGGTCTGCGCCGAAGTCGACGCGCAGGTGCGCCGTATCGGTGCGCTGGGGCGGCCCGGAGGACAGATCGGCATCCAGGCATTCCAGTGTGATGTCATCGAACCACGCCGTCCCGGTGGTCTGCTCGCCCCACAGGTGGCAGACCACGGCGACGAACGCCACCGCCCGAGACAGCAGGGCCGTGCCCTGCACGCGCCTCCAGTCGTGGGTCCCCTCCAGCAGTTCGATGTCCACATGCCCGACGGGCTGCTTGTCGGCGTCGTAGCTGATGAGCTGCAGGGCGGCCTTGTGCCAGGCCTCGGCGCCGCGGGCCACATTGTCCGTCTTCATCCATCCGGCGACCCGCAGCCGGCCGCCGGTATACGGCACCAGGTCGCTCTGCATCCCCCCATGCGAGAGCACCCGCAGACTCCGGGTTCCGGAGCGGCTCTCCCCGGGATCGACGGCCACCCCCCTGGCCCATGGCTGGCGACTCCAGCCGGGCAGGTCATCCGTGCCCTCCTCGAAGCTTCCGTTTGCAAGGAGGTTCTGCGCGCCGGCGGCGGTGCAGGCGGCGATGGCGGCCAATGTGAAAAGCCCCGGCAGTCGGTGCATGGCAGTGCCTCCGCATCAAATTGCCCGCTTGTTCACCACGGCCCGCGGGCTTCCCTTCCGGGGCCTGCACCGAAGTCTCAGGAGTGTACCTCCGGCAGATGCCTCGGCCGCGGGCCTTCCCGGGGCCTGGATGCGGCGCCGTGCGCCCTCCCCGCCTGCGGGGCGGGCCGGGGTGGGGTCTCGGCCGTTGCGGAGCGCCGGCCCTACGGCGCCTCCCTCAATCCCCCCGCAGGCGGGGGGAGGCCCTGCCGTTGTCGCGCGCGCTGAGCACTGCCAGACCGGGTCCTGCCCTTTCGTCAGGCTTCCGTACTACCCCCTCTTCCGGGGCCAGGACGTTGGCCTGCAAAGCCCGCACCCGCCCCCGAGGAGGCGCATCGCCGCGTCTTGCCGAATCATCCGCTAGACGTGGCCCGGATCATCCAGCGCTCGCCCGAGAGGCCCTCTGTCATGCATCGACTCCTGCTGCTGTTGGCCCTGACCCTGTCCCAGATAGCCTGCGCCCAGAACCTCGTGACCAACGGTGACTTCTCCTCCGGCCTCAGCGGCTGGATCCGTGCCCACGAGAGCGCCGCGGCGGCCGTCTCCGTTGACAGCGTGGAAGAGGGCGTCCTCGCCGCGCGGCTTCGCAGCACCGAGGAGTGGGTGGACCTCACCCAACCTGTTGCCCTGGTGGCCCGGCGGCCCGTAGTGTTCCAGCTTGATCTCCAGCGTACCGCCGCCGGCCGCGATGTCTGTGCCTATCTCATCATCCGCCGGGAGAACGGCAAGGACGAATACTACGCCCTGGGGGCCGAGCAGACGGTGCTTGATCGCGGGGAGCATTTCGCCCGTGTCATCACCCCGCCGGGCGACACGGCATCGGCGCGAGTGCTGTTGATGAACCGTCTTCACGGTGCCACCGCGTGGTTCTCCAATGTCCAGGTAGTCCCGGTGGCATCCGAATCCGGGCCCGCCGCGGACTACTGCCCCAAGCTGGCGGTGCCCGTGATCCAGGCGGCGCCGGTGCTGGACGGCATGCCGGGGCAGGAGGAATGGGCCGCCGCGGCCACGATCAGCGGCTTTGTGCGCATCGCGGATGGTACCCCGGCGGAGGCCGGCTCTGTCGCCCGGCTGATGCGTGATACCACCCACCTGTACATCGCCGCCCGCTGCGAAGAGCCCTTCATGGCGCTGGGTAGTTTCATCAACACCGGCCACGATGCGGGCGGGCTGTTCTCCGACGAAGTGGTGGAGGTTTTCATAGACCCGGACAACGACCACCGCGGCTATTACCACTTCGCCGTGAACGGCGCCGGCGGGGACTACGACGCCGCCCACGGTGAGGGGCCCGTGGAGGGCAGTGCCTTCGATTCGGGCTGGACGGTGGCCGCCGGTAGGGGAGAGGGGTTCTGGGCTGTGGAGGTGGCCATCCCCTTCGCCTCCCTGGCCACCGGGACGGCGGGCGATGTCTGGGGCTTCAACATCTGCCGCGAGCGCCATGTGCCCGAGCACCGCGAGAACACCGCCTGGTCCGCCACGGGCCCGCGCTTCCACTCACCGGAGCGCTTTGGCGATCTGGTCGGTCTCGCCGCCATCGCCCGTGCGCCATTGGCGGCCGAGGTCGTGGGTACCGACTCCCTGACGCCTGGGCCGGCGCAGCTCGGCGTGCGGCTCACCGGCCGCGGTGAGACCCCCCTTGCGCTGACAGCGAAGGTCCGGATCGCGACTCCGGACGGCAACGTGATCCCGGCCGAGCAGGCGGTGCGCCTGGAACCCGGAGGCACGGAGGAGCTGCGACTGCCTCTGACCATCGAGCAGAGGGGCGTCTACCAGGTATCGGTGGACTGTGTGGACGAAACCGGCGCCCGCCTCTGCACCGCGCCGCCCTACGGCTTCACCGTCCCGCCGCTGCTGCGCGCCGCGGTCGCGAAGCCCTGGTACCGCGGGCGGATCTTCAGCAAGATGGACCTGCAGCAGGTGGAGATCGAGGCCGATGTGGCCCAGCGGGATGTGGCGGCTCTGGGCTGGACCCTCACCGCCCGCGCTTTGTCTCCCGGCGGCGGCGGGCTGTCCGCCACCGTCCCCGTCGATGCGGCCGGGGTCACCGTCGCCCTCCCCTGCACCCACCTGCCGGATGGCTCGTACGAGCTGGGGGTCACGCTGTCCGACGCCGCGGGGCTAGACCTGGCCTCCGTCACCGGCCTCAAGCTGGAGAAGCTCCCTCCCGGTGTGGATGAACTGTGGTTCGACCGCGAGAACAACCTCCATATCAACGGGGAGCCGCACTTCCCCACGGGCTTCTACTCTCTCGACTGGGCCGGGCGCATGGCCCTGGCAGCCGAGGGAGACTATACGCTGTTTCACACCTACGCGGGCTCGACGCCGGCCCGCCTCGATCCCGAAGTGAAGGGCAGTTGGGACTGGCAGACCTGGCTGGACGCCGGGGCGGCGGCGGGAATGCGGGCCTTCCTGGGCTTCGGCTACCGGGGCGACAACAAGAGCGACTTCATCACGCGCCTCGCCCGCGGCGAAGCACCCACAGAGCACAAGCAGATGACCGACTACATCCGGCGCTGGAAGACCCATCCCGCGCTCCTGGGCTGGTACATCTACGACGAGCCCTCGCTCGCCGGGCGCACGCCCGAGCAGATGGCCTATCTGTACAAGATGGCCGACGACATCGACCCCTATCATCCCAAGCTCCAGTGCCTCGTATTCTGGACAGACGCCCGCTTCAATGACACCTTCGATGTCCTGATGCCCGACCCGTACCCGATACGCGCCGAGGGCTCCAGGCCGCTGCGCAGCGTGGCCGAGGCCGTTCGGGCCGCCCGCCGAACCGTCGGCGACCAAAAGCCCGTGTGGCCGGTGCTGCAATGGTACCGCTACGAGGGCGGACGCTTCCCCAACCCCACCGAACTGCGCTGCATGGCGTTCCTGGCGGTGGCCGCCGGGGCCAAGGGCATGACCTGGTACAGCTTCTACCACGGCTACAAGGACAATGCCGCCCAGTGGCCCGATGTTGCCCGTGTGGGCCGCGAGCTACGCTCGGTGCAGGACATCGTCCTGGCACCCTATGCCGACGTAGCGCCGCGGCTAGACCCGCCCGACGCGCCCCTGGAGCTCATGCTCAAGCGCACCCAGAGCAGGCTTCACATCGTCGCGGTGAACTACGAGGCGACGCCCACCGGGCCGGTGACCCTCCACCTGCCCCTGACGATCCGCGCCGCCACAGAGCGCCTGAGCGGCGCCTCCATCACCGTGGCACAAGATGCTCTCACGCTGGATTTCGCCCCCTATGCGCCGAAGGTCATCGACATCGACCTGGGGCCCTGAGGCGGGAAGAGGGCCGCCGCAACCGGGGATAGCCGGCTCTTGACCGGTGCCCCGAGCCGGTCCGCGGTTCCCTTCCCCCATTGACCCGGCCGCGTCTTGCGCATTACCATCACGCTTGGCGATCTTGTCCGCCCGGAGGTCTCGGCATGCCCGTCCGCTGCGCCTGGGTCCCGCCCGCTGATCCGCTCTATGTGGAGTACCATGACACGGAGTGGGGCGTCCCCGTGCACGATGACCGCCACCTGTTCGAGATGCTCGTCCTGGAGGGGGCCCAGGCCGGGCTGAGCTGGGCCACGGTGCTGCACAAGCGCGAGCGGTACCGGGAAGTCTTCGACGGCTTCGACCCGGCCAAGATCGCCCTGTATGACGAGGAGAAGATCGCGCAATTGCTTCAGGACCCCGGTATCATCCGCAATCGGCGCAAGATCCAGGCGGCGGTGTCCAATGCCCGGGCCTGCCAGGAACTCATCGCCGAGGAGGGCGGTCTGGCCCGGCCGCTGTGGGACTTCGTCGACGGCGTCCCGATCAGGAATGCGTGGCGGACGTTGGGTGAGGTCCCGGCCCAGACCGAGCAGTCCCGGGCCATGTCCAGGTTCCTGCTCCAGCGTGGATTCACGTTCGTCGGTCCCACCATCTGCTATGCTTTCATGCAGGCCGTGGGGATGGTAAACGACCACACCACGGACTGCTTCCGGTACCACGAGCTGTGATGCAGGTGGCGCCCCGCTCTCAGAATGACACTCCCATGCGGATGTGGGCTTCTCGGCCGCGCTCTTGGCCTGTGACTTTCGACTTTCGACTTGCCACCACCGTTTTCGCCGAGGTCTCTCTGTGCAAGGACTACGGCTGCACTCTCCGCGGCTCACCATCATCCTCCTCATCGCCCTCGCGGCCGGCGGAACCGTGGGGGTGCTCATCCCCCAGGGCCTCGCACCCGAGGACTATGCCCGGAGTTTTGGCGTCCTCTCCCACGTTATCCGCCTCCTCTCGCTGGACCGGGCCTTCAGTTCCTGGTGGTTCCTGGCCCTCCTGACGATGCTCCTGGTCAACCTCGGCGCCTGTCTCCAGGGCTCGCTGACCCGGGCCAGGCGACGGATGCCCAAGTCGGGCTACGCCGCCCTGGCAAGCCCGGCGCTGCACGTGGCCATCTTCCTGGTCGCCATCGGCGCGATCCTCGGCAGAGTTCCGGGGCTCTCGCTCCGCGAATCGGTCATGGTCATCGAGGGCGACGAGACCCGGGTCACGAATACCGAGATTCACGTGATGCTCAAGGACTTCTGGATGAAGTTCGATGACGGCACGGGCGCGGTGTCCTCGTATATCAGCGAGGTGGTGTTCCAGGACGCCGCGGGGCGATCCGAGGCACGCATCGAGGTGAACAGGCCCGCCAACTTCCGGGGCTGCCAGTTCCAGCAGGTGGGATGGGGGCTGGCGGGAGTGTGGGTGGAGATCACCGACCCCGAGGGAGAAACGATCCAGCGCGTGCTGCCGCTGCGACAGACCGAGGGCACGGGGGGCCAGAGGTCCTGGGAGCCGGTGCCGGGGCACAACATCATCGAGCTGGAGGGCGAGGATGCCGCGCTGGTGGTGACGATCTACTATCCCGAGGCCGTGGCCGCCGCCACCGAGCACGGAATCGATGTGCAGCCGACCGGCGAGTACCCCAGGCGCCAGTTCGCCCTCCTACGCGGGGTGACGGGCATCAAGGACGGCGAGCACCAGTTCGTCGAGGTGGGCTGGGTCGGGGACGGGGCGGAAGTCCGGTGGCAGGGCTGGACTGTGAAGCTTGGCGATCCGGTGTTCTACTCGGTCTTCGGGGTGCGCCGCGACCCGGGCCTCCCCTTCGTGTGGACCGGCTTCCTGTTGGTCACGGTGGCGGTGATGGTGATCGTCCTGGTGCCCACGAACAGGCCCACCTCGTCCACCGACGCATAGGTGCCGCCCGGCCGTGGCGCCGACCCGGGACGAAGCTCCGCGCCGCCGTCGGCCGTCGTCGTTCGCGTAGGTCGGGCTTCCGGTAGGTGCATTTGACCTCTATTGGAGAGTGGG
>CAYRFY010000263.1:0-10270 GCA_964423635.1 uncultured Armatimonadia bacterium
CTCACACCCGAGTTCCTCACGAAGATACGGGATCAGCGCGAGCTTGAGATCCAGACCGGCGTGGTCGGATGCAATGCATATCTTCATGTTCGCGCCTCCGTGAGAGTGGGCGGGTGTGGTTGCTCACAAAAACGGCCCCCGACGAGGGGGGCGCGTCTTGTCCGAAGCGTGAATTGCAGGACCCGTGCAGGCCCTCACCGTAGCGGCCGGAACCGCTCGCCCTCGCCTAACCCTCCTGATCCTGCAAGACGGGCTGCTTGGGCAGCCTCACCGAGAAGGTCGAACCCTTGCCCACCTCGCTGGCGGACAGCCACACTTCCCCACCGTGGGCCCGAGCCAGATGACGCACCAGAAACAGCCCGATGCCGGTACCCTTGACCGCCTTGCGGTCGTCGCTGTTGACCATCTCGAACCGGCCGAAGATCGTCTCCCGATACTCCTCCGGAACGCCCAAGCCCTGGTCGCTCAGGTCCAGGCGGACGGTTTCGCCCTCGTCTTCACCGGAGATAGTGATCTGGCCACCGTCGGGAGAGTACTTCACTGCATTGCCGATGAGGTTGTCCAGTATCTGCTGGACCTTGTCGGTGTCGGCCTCGATGGCCGGGAAGTCCTCGGGAACCGTGCTCACCAACTCGTGCCGATTGGTGTACTGCCGCTGGGTAGTGAGCACCCGGTTGACCAGTTCGAACAGGTTCACCTGCTGGATGTTCATGTCCAGCGCGCGCCCCGATTCGATGCGAGACACATTGAGCAGATCGTTGATCAGTCGCGTGAGGCGGTCGCACTCTTGGTCGATGATCGTGTAGAACTCGTAGCGAGTCTCATCATCGTAAAGAGAGCCGTCCTCATCGTCCAGCAGCGTGGCGACGAAGCCTTTGATGGAGGTCAGAGGGGTGCGCAACTCGTGGGAAACGGTGGAGACGAAGGTCGTCTTCATCCGCTCCACCTGGCGAATCTCCGTGATGTCGGTGAAGATCACCACCACATTCTGTGGGTCGCCGCCCTCCCCGCTCATCATGCTCGTCTCGGCCTTGTAGATGCGCTTGAGCTCGTCGAACTCCATCTCCTTGGCCTGCTCGGTCCCGCTGGACAAAGTCTCATTGAGAATCGCCACAACGCCCTCGTGACGCACAATCTCGTTGAGGACCCGTCCCTGGTAGTCACCGTGGGGCAGACCGAGCATGTGGCAGGCGGCGGGGTTGATGAGACGGATCTTGCCCTGCGCGCTGACCACGATTACGCCGGAGTGGATGCTCTCGAAGGTCTCCTCGAGACGCTGCTTGACCTCGGTGAGCTCAATGTAGAGCTGAGCGTTGGCGATAACCGCGGCGGCCTGGTCGGCCAGCATCTCCATGAGACGAACGTCATCTTCGTTGAACTGCTGCTCGTAGCGCTTGTTCATGACGTGCAGGACGCCAATCACGCGCTCGTCGACGATGCGCTCCTCGTCATCCCTCTGCTTGATCTTCAGCGGCACCACGATACCGTTACGAATGCGCAGCAGCGATACCTCACTGTCGACTGTGCGAGGATCGTTGAGTGCGTCATTGTATACGGCCGCTTCGCCCGAGCGGTACACCAATCCGCAGATGCCGTCGTCCGGGCTAACGTGCAGTTCGTTCGCCTGCGCCTCGGTGACCCCCATGGCCGGAGGCAGTACGGCCAGCTCTCCCGCCTCCGCCTGGTACAGAAGAATCATGACCTTCTGAGCCTGCACGATCATGGCGACCCTGTTGATCAAACGAGACAGGGTCTGGCGCAGCTCGGGTCGCGTGACCACGACCTGAGGCATCTCCGCCATGCTCGCCGCGGTGCTGAGGTCCTCCTCCAGGTCCTTGATCTTGCCCTGGAGTTCGGACACTACCATGCGGTAGCGTTCCAGCTCCTTGCGCAGTGCCCGCATGTCCTCGGGAGGGGTTCCGTCTGGTGGCATGTCGAGGCGTCCTCCTGGCACGCCCTACACCGCGATGGATCGGGGAGTAGATACGGGTCGCCGCCCGGTGTCTGGGGCAGGTCCTATTGGCGTATGATGAGTTGCGGAAACGACGGCCTCTGTCAGCCAACCGCGGACGGCACCGCAGCACGCGCCCACAAGGAAACCAACCGCCGAAGACCATTGGGCCGGTGCCTCGACGGTTGGTTGGCTACTCGTCGGCGTCCGAAGCCTGCTACTTGCGCCCGCCCCGACGCCGGACCTCGCGGCCACGACGAATCTCGCCCAGGCGCTGGTTGCTGGACTTCATGAATGTCGCCAGGCGATCGTCGAATTCGGCCGAGATGGTCCGCGAAGGACGGGGGCGACTGGCATGCGCCGAGGGGGTGCCCTCGATCGGCTCAAGCGCGCCCGCCTGCTTGGCGGACATCTCGAACCGGCCACCTCCCTTGTCCCCGGTCACCTTGACCTTCACCGCGTCGCCCTCACGCAGGTAGTCACCCACGTCGTGCACGAAGCGATCCGCGATCTCGGAGATGTGGACCAAACCAGAAGCCCCGTCCTCCAAGCGGACGATTGCCCCGTACTTGAGGATCTTCACGACTGTACCGTCATATATCGCGCCTATCTCCACTGCCATTCCGCTAGCGTCACCCACCGAAAGCTCGTTGAAGCGGCCGCAGCCGCCTGTCCTGACGGCATTATAATGATTACGGTTTCCTAGTGTCAAGCCTCGCGCTTGTATTCGCGTCCCACGTCTTGTTCCGCCATGCCCTGTCGTGTGCTCTCAGCCCGCGGCGCGCAGGGCCCAAAGCCCCTACCGCCGTGGACGGAATATCTGCTCCTCCGGCACCCGCAGGCCGTCCAGAAGCCCATCCACGTAGTCCGTGATCCCCAGCGTATCGATGTCGTGGGCGTCGCTGCCCGTCGAAAACAGCGCTCCGGCGTCCCGCAGTCTGCGCACCATCTCCACGTAGTTCGCCTTGAAGCCCTCGGACATCGCGCCATTGTAGAAGATCGCCGCCGCATTGAGCTCGATGGCGCAGCGGTTGTGCAGGCTGGCCTGGGCCCACTGCTCGATGTAGTCATCCGAGATGCGGTAGATGAACTCCTCCCACCACTCAGAAGACCTCTGTTCCACCTGGTTCCTGGGAAACCAGAACGGGTGGACGAGCACGTCCAGAAGCGGGTTTTCTAGTGTGCGCATGAAGTGCCGGTGCTGGATGGCAAAGACCTCGTCCATGTCCCGGCTGTCCGTATAGGCGGAGTGGATACCGCCGATGACCACCTCGAACCCGTACTGCTCGTGGGTCTCCGGGTCGTAGACGAAGTCCCCGTCGCAGCCGTCGTAGTTGAGCTCCACGCCGAAGAACACCTCAACCGAGCTTTGCGCCGCCGCGATGTCGGCCTTGATCTGCCGGAACGCCGGCAACTGAGCGCGCCGGTTGAGGTGATCTGTGATGGCGATGGACTTCAGACCTCGCTGTTCGGCCCGGCGGATGATGTTGTCCACCGTCAGGGTCTGATTGCCGCAGCGTTGGTAGTACGTATGAATATGATAGTCCAGGCCCCTGCGCATCGGTGTTCTTTCCTTCCCCGTCGTGTGTGTGCCGCCTGTTAGCCGTCACTCAGCGCCCCTCGGTCGGCCCCAGGGCCGCGGCGGCGTCTGCGTCTGTGGGCACATAGGTGATGTCATCGGTCAGACATAGCACGTCCAGGCGCGGATTGAGCTCGGCCGTTCCGGGACCCTCCCGCGCATAGATGCGGAACTCAAACGGCCCCTCGGAGAGCTTCAGGGAGATCGGCTGTCCCGGCGGAGGTGTGGTGGACCCGCCACCCCGTCCGGTCCAGTGCCACCGGCGCTCATTGAGCCCGCAGTTGCCAAGTACCTGCGACCCCGACAGCGTTACAGGTTCACCGACCCGGACCAGCCCAAAAGAATCGTCACTGCCGCTGGGATACCTAACCCGTGCCCACAGATACCAGATGCCGGCGTGCGGGACCTCCACCGTGTACCGGGCGTACCATTCCGCCGCGCCGGCCGGACTGGGCCGGGCCGTGCAGACCACCACATCCCCCAGCGCCTCCGGCTCGGTGACACCCACCTGAGACCCCAGAGCCATCTCGCCCACGATGCCCGGCGTTGCCGCGGCCGCGGTGAACAGGTTCACCGGCTCGCGAGCGGCCACCTCGGCCTGCTCCAGAGCCGATCGCAGCTCGGCGGCAGGCACCTCCGGGCAGATCAGCGTATGCCGCCGTGATCCAACGGGCACCAGCGCCCGGCCCTCCTCAGCGGCGCAGACCACCGGCTCGCCCTGCAAATCGACCACCCGCACCTTCTCTGCGGGCAGCGGCAGCAGCACCTGCCCCTCACTCAGATAGTGCCAGATGGTGGCCACGCTGCCACCGTCCAACTCTCCCACCAGGGCGCGGACGTCCGTCGTGCCCCCCACCGGACCCAGGGGTACCACCGGCACCAACCGTCTCTGCCCGCCGGAGCGGATCAGGGCGAAGTCCCGGCCCGGCTCTCTCAGTGGCGTCCGCTCCTCTTGCGGCACGGCCCCGGAGAGCCGCAGCTCCTCGTACTCGCGGACGATCTCCAGGATCCCCGGGGTCAGCGGGTGGGCCTCCATCTGCCCAAAGCCGGTCTGCAGCGAGATGGGGGCGTCGTAGGCCAAGGACCGGCACATCAGGTACTCGGCCTCATCCAATTGCAGCCCGTCGGTGTTCTCCCCCCTGGGCCAGATGCCGAACCAGCCCAGCTCCCCGGGCATCATATCCTGACCCACCGACAGCATGTAGCTCACCGAGCGGTCGATATGTTCTTTCACCGTGGGCCACTCGTCCACGGGCGCCCCGGAGATGATGGCGCCGTGCAGCGTGTTCAGATACGTGTCCACCGTCGAGCTACGGGCGAATGAATGCCAAAGCGCGTGGGTCATGATGGTGCCCATGTGCACCACCGGGCGGCGTGTGAAGCGCCGCATCGCCTGCTCCTGGAAGTTGGAGACATAGTAGCTGAACCGCCGCCGGTCCACATCCTCGCCACCGTCGAAGTACACCATGTCAAAGCCGCAGTAGTTGAAGATCCCCGCGATGCGGTCGGCGACCTCGTCCTGCAGATCCGTCTCCTGATCGATGATGTAGCCGTTGATGCAGCCGTCCACGCCGTAGTGGTAGGCGGCGGCGCCCGCCCCGTGTGCCGTGGCCGTTGTCCCCCAGGCCCCCCTCTCACAGCCCTCGAAGGTGTCCCACTTCCCCTCCGGGCCGATGGAGGCGTACTTCACGATCTCGTCGCCGATGATAACCTCCCGGTGCTTGTCCACCCCACCCTCCCACGTCTTCTGCCCGGCAACCGGACTGCCCGGCCACTGACTGAGGTCACCGCCCGCGGCAATCTCCGTCTGCTCGGCGGTGATGGCCGAAGCCAAGGTAGTCTCCCGGTCTCTCCAAAACCTCCTGTCCGGCACCGGCGTCACGTACGGGTCCGTCTTGGAGACCTTCGAGACGAAGGTGTGCATGCCCACCAGGATCCCGTGCTCGTGGAGCCGGTCCACCACCGCCTTGAGGCCCTCCCGGCCGTTGGGGTAGCGCCCCTCGTTGAACAGATAGTGCCCGGCCGTCCTGCACCAGGCCCCGAAGCTCAGCATCACCTGCCGGATACCCGCCCGCTCGCAATACTGAATGACCCGCTGCGCCTCGTCCTCGCCGAAAGACAAGAACCAGTACGAACCCCGTACCAGGTCGGTGTCCTTGACCGGTGTGCCGGCGGCGTCCTCATTGGTCGGCAGGTCGAAGCGGTGAGAGGCCTCCTTCGCCACCGACTTGAACCGGGGAGTCGGGCACACGATCACCGCCGCCGCGGCGCCCTCCAGCGTCGGGCCCGGGGCGTCCTGGGCCGAGGCCGTGAGAACGGGTGGCTCGCCACGCCGGGCCGCGCAGTCCACGCGCCGGTCGGCGGCCATGAGACAGACGCAGGTCTCCTCGTCCCACGCGATGTTCAGCCGTGGGCCGACGTTCTCGGCGATGGCCACCGGCAGGCGCAGCAGGACCCTGTCGGGGCGGGCGCCCTCGATCCCCTGCAGACGGAAGACGATCCAGTCTGCGGCACAGGCCACCGAATACCTCAGCCGGGTGTCGGGGCCGCCGTTCCCGGCGAATCGCACCTCCAGCGAGCCCTCGCCGCCCGCAGTGCCGGTGGCGGAGTACTGCTCGCCCTCCACCCGGATGGTCGCAACCGAGAGGTCCCCCTCGGCGGCCAGGCATTCGCGGCCTGTGGCCTTCTCAAGCAGCGACCTCCAGCGCCCCTTCTCGCCCACCGTCAGAGTGAAACCCGGCGTCTCGAACACCACCTGTGCCTGGGCACCGCCGAGGCACACCGCAAAAAGGCTTACCAGGGACAGCATCGTCTGCATCAGAAGGCACCTGCCTGTCCGCGGCGGCGGGCGTCCCACCCGGCCGCCACCGGCTTACCCCGAGTACCCATAGAGCCTGTTGAACAGGTCCACGATGTCGCGGGCCTCCACCCGTAGCGTGTGGGGGTCGACCACGGCGCCCACCGGGGGCGGGTTCTCAGGGTCGAAGGCCGCCTCGTACCGCTCCTCGGTAAACACCAGGGGGCCCTCGACCCTGTAGGGCGCGACCTTCCCGACTGCGCCCATGGCCTTCCGGGCCCGGTCGCGGATGAGGTCTCTCGCGGCCTCGGGGACCAGGGTGGCGGCGCTCAGGGAGGACAGGCCCTGCTTCACCGCGGCGGTCACGATCCCGGGGATGAAACCCTCCACCTCCCTGCAGGCGTGGACATCGCCGGACAGAAACACCATCGGGACCCCGAAATGCCCGGCGATCATGGCCTGCATCCCGATCTCCCCGTGGGAGATCCCGTTGAAGGTGTAGTTGCGGATCTGTCCGCTCATGGAGTGGCAGAGATTGGCCGCCGGTGTCCCGGCCTTGGCGTGGGCCCCCACCAGCACCGTGGCGTCGCAGCTCTCATCCAGCAGTGGGAGCCAGAACGGTCTGCTGCGGCCGTGGATGAGGCTGACCCGCGGATCGAGCTGCTCGATGTCGATCGTCGAGCCCGCGCCGTGCCCGTCATTCACGATGATCTGCGTGGCCCCGCCGGACATCAGCCCCTCGATGGCCGCGTTGACCTCCGCCGTCAACAGGCGCCGGGCCATCAGCCGGTACTCCACGTTGATCTGGGTGTGGTCGTCCCTGTTCTCCCAGGTCCAGACACCGGCCACTCCCTCAAGATCGGTCATCACATATACCTTCATCGTTGCTTTCCCCCTGGTCGACGACAGTGACCGCCGGGCGGCCGCTCCACGAGCCTGTCGGCAAAGTCCCTGCGCCCCCTCGGATATGCGCAGACGGGTGACGTCCGGCGGCCGATCGCGGCTTCAATTCGGATATGCGCGGACGGGTGACGTTCGGTGGCCAATCGCGCCCTCAATGCGGCGGCAACACGTGCGCAGGACCATGACGGCACTCCTCCTACGCGTTACGAGCCACGGCAACGACGCACGTAGGCGGCCCAATTGACTTAGCCGACAGGCTCTACACCTGCCCATTCACAAGCTTCCGGGTTACCTCCAGCGCATAGGCCACCACGGCGTCCATGATCGGCAGCGGGCGCCCGCGCTCCCCGGGGATCTCGAGGTTAAACGAGTTCGCGTATCCCAGGGCCTTCAGGGCCGCCACCACCGACACCCAGTCGATCTTGGACCCGCGGCAATAGGGGATCAGGTGCTGGTCACCGGACCCATCGTTGTCGGCGATGTGCAGGGCGACCAGCAGATCTCCGGCCACCCGCACCGCCTCGGCGTTGTCCCAGTCCTCGAGGTTCGCGTGTCCGGTGTCCAGGCAGATGCCCAGTGCCGGCGAGCCGATCTGCTCGATGAGCTCGCGGATCCCCGCCACCGTCCCGTGCCAGGCGTGCTCGCCATCGGGACCCATGCTTCTCATCCCGTTTTCCAGCGCGATCTTCACGCCCAGCCCCTCGGCCACACCGGCCAATTCGGCGATCGCCTCGGCACGCAGTTTGTTTTGCTCCCTGGCTTCCGCCTCCGTCTCCCGGCGTCCGTGCCCGCCCGGATGGAGCACTCCGTGGCCGATGCCCAGAGCCGCCAGTAGCTCCAGGTCTCTGCGCACGATGGCCTGATCCGCCCGGCGCCGCTGATCGTCCATCGAAGCCACGTCCACCGTGATCGTCAGATGGGCCTGGTCCATCACCAGCCCCGTCTCGCGGACGACCTCACCGAAGGCCGCCGTCCTGCGGTCTGATGCGCTGTCCTCTCTCAGGGTCACCAGGTGCTCGGTCGACAGCTCGATGGCCGGCCAGCCCAGTTTCGCGATCCGCCTGACGGCCTCCTCGGGCGGCAGTTCATAGTAGATGCTGGTCCACATGCACGGGTTCATGGCTATCGCTCCCAAAGTCCCGGCGCCTGCAGGCGTCGTCTGTGTCGGCCCGAAAAAAAACATTCCCGCCGCCTCCGGCCATCACCTCCTCGGGTATCCACCCCGTCCCGGCACGCAAAAGGGGCAGGTCTCCCTGCCCCTTTTGCGTGCGGTTCGCGGCCCAGTGGCCTGCGGCGTCTGCCTCGGCGGCCGTCGGCCATGCCGTGCGGCCGATGCCCCGACACCGGGCACCTCAGAGCCTGTCGGCTAAGTCAACTGGGCCGTCTATCAGCGCGGCCGAGAAGTCCGCATTCCCATGGAAGTGTCATTCTGAGAGCGTCCGCTCCCGGCAAGAGCAGCTCGAAGAATCTCCCGGCATACAGCGAGACCCTTCGCACAGGCGGCGCAAGCCTGAGCTTGCGACGCCGGCGCTCCAGGATGACATGAGCCGGACCAGCCGGACTTTTCGGTCGCGCTTCCGGGTGACTCGGTGCCACAGCTCGAAAGGCCTAGGAAGAGTGTCGTGATGGTCTTATGGTCTTGTCGATGCGTTGCCGCCGCATTGAAGGACGCGCTCACCCACGAGACGTCACCAGCCCGCGCACATCCGAGGGTGAGAAAGGGCTTTGCCGACAGGCGCCTCAGTCCTCGGTCTCGAAGTTCACGACGATGTCGCCCATCCGTACCTCGTCGCCGGCCTGCAAAAGCACGGGACTGGCGATGCGCTCGCCATTGAGGAAGGTGCCGTTGAGGCTTCCCAGGTCCGTCAGGAGCCAGCCCTCGTCGGTGCGGTCGATCTCCGCGTGCTGCGGCGAGGCCTTGGGGTCGGCCAGCCTCAGATCACACGATGGAGAGCTTCCCATGACGAAGGGAGCCGCGGATACCGGGATGTTCGGCGCATCCGGGGCCGTGAGGTAGGCGTACTCGGGTACCGGTGCCGCAGCGACGGCGGCCGCGGCCGCCATCTCCTCAGGAGCCGGAGTCTTGTTGGAATTCAGCACCGTGACCACGACGGCCGCCGCCACCAACAGGCCCGCCAGCACCAGCACACCGATGAGGATGGCCGATGCCGGCGACTTGGTTCCCGCCGTGTCGGTGGCCGGCATATTGCCCGCCTCCGGTGGCGCGCCATTGAGCGCCCCGGCCTCAGGCGCCGGCGTCTGTGGGGTGTTGAGCGTGCTCGGAGGCAGCAGGTCGGCATCCGCCGGCTCCGGAACCAGCACATCCGAGCTGTCAGAGGTGTCATCTGTGGGGTCATCGCTGGTGCCCGTGGAGGGCTGTCGCGTCGCTTCGGCGGGTTCTGCCGTCGCCGGTGTCGCCTCCCGGCCCCGCCGCGTCCTCGACGGGATGGTGACGGTGTCGGTGGGTGAGGAGGGCACGACGGGTACCGCCCCCCTACTGGTGCTTGTAGAGGGCGACGTCCGTCCCGAGCGCGGTGTGGGCTCTCGTCGGGACGGCTCCGCGCGACGGGAGGTCGTCGTCGGCTGTGCGCTGCTACCGGAACTGTCTTCACGCCGGGCCGCGGGCGCGTCGGCCGTACCGCCCTCGATGAGAGACTCCAAAGCATCGCTCTTGAGCTCCTCAGAGACCTCACCCGAGGTCTCGTCCGAGCCGCTACTGTCGCTCTCGGAGCCTGTGGCCGCTTCATCGGCCGGCTCGGTTCGGATGGTGGCCCGCGTGCCCCCCTCCTCATCGCGGTTGTCCGGGGCCTGTGCGCAGGCCGTGGCTCCGAGCAAGGCGATGAGCCCTGCGAGCAGAGCTGTGTGCAGCAGTTTCATACCATCTCGCTCCTATATGCCCATGTGGACGCCGTTCTCGACGCCGGCAGCCGGGTCTGGGCCCGTCGTTAGCAGTTCTCACGCGTCTCGCACAGCGGGATCGGTCCCGAGAACTCAGATTATGCAGGTTCCGGGCAGGCGCCGATTCACGTCACCTCACCCC
>CAYRFY010000264.1:0-9253 GCA_964423635.1 uncultured Armatimonadia bacterium
CTCCCTATCTCCCCCCCAGCCCAAATACCAAAGCATTAGACTTCCGTACAGGCTCTTGAGGCTGGTCGCATGGAAGTCCCGGAAGCCAGCAGGCCCCCGGCCGCGCACTGTGCTGGCCGGGCGACGAAGGCAGTCGCTCCCGCCCCGCGGCAAAAACGGCCTCCATCCGGCGCGCCTGCAATGGCCCCTTCGCGAGCCCGCTCTAGGCCGTGTCCGAAGCGAACATCACGCTGATGACCTCCTGGGCGGTGGTCAGGCCCTGGTTGATCTTCAGCAGGCCGTCGTACTTGAGACTCCGCATTCCGGCCTTGACGGCCATCTGCCGTAGTTGGCTGGCCGTGGCGCCTCCGGAGATGGCGTCCCGCAGTTCGTTGGTCATCACCATCAGCTCGTACAGCGCGATCCGGCCGCTGTAGCCGGTGTTGCGGCACCTCTGACAGCCCCGGCCCTTATGGAACTGAATCTTCTTCGCCTGCTCGGCGGGCAGTTGCAGACGCTCCAGCTCCACGTCGGTGGGCATGCATGTCTCGCGGCAGCGGGTGCAGATGCGGCGGACCAGCCGCTGGGCCAGCACGCCGATCACCGACGCCGAGATCATGTACGGCGCGATGCCCAGGTCCACCAGGCGCGTGGCGGCGCTGGGGGCGTCATTGGTGTGGAGGGTGGTAAGAACTAGATGGCCGGTGAGCGCCGCGCGGAACGCCATTTCCGCCGTCTCGTAATCGCGGACCTCGCCGACGAGGATCACGTCCGGGTCCTGACGGAGGATGTGCCGCAGGGCGCGGGCGAAGCTCAGCTCGATGCGGGGTACCACGGAGGTCTGGTTCAGACCGTCCACCTCGTATTCGATGGGGTCCTCGACCGTGGTGATATTGCGGGTCTCGTCATTGATGGCGTGGAGGGACGAGTACAGCGTGGTGCTCTTCCCGCTCCCGGTGGGTCCGGTGACGAGAATCATCCCCTGGGGACTGCGAATCAGACGCTCATAGTCCCGGAGCATCTCCGGAGAGAAGCCCAGTTGGGAAAGCGAGACCAGAGCGCTGCTACGGTCCAGGATGCGCAGGACCACCTTCTCGCCCCAGAATGTGGGCAGGGTGGACATACGGATGTCGATGACCCGGCCGTCCACGGTGGTGGCGAAACGCCCGTCCTGGGGCAGGCGGGTCTCGGAGATGTCGCACTCGGCCAGGATCTTGAGCCTGGAGATGACGAACCTTTGCATGTCCCTGTCCAGATTGGTCGCGGTCATCAATCGTCCGTCCACCCGGAAGCGGACCTGGACGCCCTCGTGCCGGGGCTCGACGTGAATGTCCGAGGCGCGGAGGCGGATGGCGTCGCGCAGGATGGCCTTGACGATCTCCACAACGAGGCCGGAGTCCATCATGTCCATCAGGCTCTGGTCCACGCCGACTCCAAGATCCTCGTAGTCCGCCAGCGAGGTATCCAGCTCCTTGGTTCCGGCGGCCATGTTCACCATGGCCTGCGTCTGGTTGACGTAATACTGGTCGATGGCCGGGATGAGCTCCTCCTCGTCGACCTCCACGGCCTCCACGCGGCGGCCGGTGCGGTCGCGGATGGCGTCCATGGCGAAAACGTCTGTCTGGTCGGCCATGGCCACGAGGATCCGGTCCTCGCTGATCTGCAAAGGCAGCAACTTGTACTCCTGGGCCATGACCTTGGGCACATCGCGGAGGGCCTCGGGGTCCACCTGGTATGAGGCCAAAGAGGCGCGGCGGGGCCGCAGTGTGCGGGGAGCGGGGGTGGCGCCGGAGTTGTTGGGGCGTGGGGGGCCGGCGGGCCCGGGGGCCGCCGCCACAGGCTCGGGGGCGATGCTGTCGGCCACCGAGGCCACGTCAGCGGCGGTAACGTAACCGGCCTGGATCATGGCGGCCACGAGGCTGGTGCCTTCACTTTGCGCCCTCTCCATGGCCATGGCGACCTGTGCCGCACCGATCTTGCCCTGGGCCACCAGGGCTTCGGCCACCTTCCGGTCTCGATCCTCAGACATGGCTTTGGCATCTCCTTTTCCCAGACGCCGGCGCCGACGCGATCGCCGCCGGCCGGGAGGGTGACTATTCCCACGAGGCGAACCCAAGTCCTGTTGCCCGGGTGCCGCCGGCGCTCCGACTGCCCGCCCGCGGCCCCCGAACCAACCGCCGGCACAATCCCAAAGGCCCCCAACCATGAGCGTCTATCAATCCATCATCGACTTGCTCGACAGCCGTGGGGTTCCGTACACCGCCATGCAGCACGAGCCGGTGCGCACCAGCGAGCAGGCGGCACAGGTGCGGGGCACGCCTCTGGAACGCGGGGCCAAGGCCCTCGTTCTGGAGTGCGGAGACGACCTCGTCCTGGCGGTCATCTCCGCCTCCTTGCGGGTGGACTACAAGGCCCTCAAGGCCGGGCTGGGGGAGAAGCGGGTGCAGATGGCCCCCGCCCGGCGGGTCCTCGAGGTCACCGGCTGTGAGCCAGGCGGCGTCCCGCCTTTTGGAAATCTCATCGGGCTCCCCGTGATTGTCGACCCCTCCATCCTGGAGCAAGAGTGGATCGACTTCAACGCCGGCGACCGCTCGCGCTCGGTGGAGATGCGCTCCGAGGACTTCGTCAAGATCGTGGCGCCGCGGGTGATCGCCTTCGCCAGGGAGTAGATGGCAACGGCGCGCGGCGCCGCTCCCTGAAGACCCGCTTTCCCTCCCGGCGTGTCTGCCGGCCGCTTGCGCGATGCGCCCGCTCCGCCCAGGGCTACGGTGCCGAAGCTCCTCACCGATTGGCCACCCTGCCCGCCGGGCCGGTGGTGAGCGTCTTCACGCGCTGGGCGGTGTAGGTCTCCGGACTCACGAGCACCTCGTCCACGGCTCCCTTGAAGGTCCAGCGTCGCGTGGGCGGGTGCATCCCGATCAGGCCCGCCGTGCCATCCAGGGTCACGGGCTCGAAGCTGCCGGTCACCCGCGCCACCTGCTCGCCGTCCACGTACAGTACCCGCTCCGTGGGCGACCAGGTCAGAGCCAGATGTGTCCACTTCCCCTGCTCCAGCGGGATTCGCGTCGACGTATTGGGTCCGAGACCATTGGTAGTGGTGATGCGGCCGTTCAGCGTCTGTCCGTGCTGAGACAGGCCGATCTCATTGTAGCCATCCGGCAGGCCGTTGCCGCTGTGCTTCTGCAGGTACAGGAAGACCGCGTAGCCCGACCAGGTGTCGCCGGGCATCTGGGTCGGGTCGTCGTCCGGCTTGACCCACAGGGCCACGGTGCCCTGTGCCGCCTGACTCCCCAGCAGAGCCTCCCCCGCCGGCATGCGCACACAGGAGCCCTCGCCGCTGAGGTGGAGGCCCTTGCCGAACCGGCCTTCGCAGCGGGTGCCGCCGCTGACGATCCCGTGGTGTCCGGCACCGCTTTGGTCCTGGGCATACGGCAGATCGCTCTCGAAGCCGTATATGAGTCCGCCGGCCCCCGTCGCCGGCTTCAGCACGACGGCACCGGGGGACGCAGGCTTGTCCTGCAGCGCCCGCGTCGCGGCCTGCTCCGGCCCCTCTAGTTCCGTGGGACGGGGCACGTCGTCCCGGGGCTGGTTGCCCAGCCTCAGGCACAGCGCCTCCAGCACCCGGGCCATCTTGTCGCGCTCGGCCACCAGCACCGCCGGGTCCGGATTGTAGTCCTTGTAGCTGCGAACCACGCCGTCGTCGATGGCCAGAAGCTCCCGCGCCCTCAGGACCAGATCGTTCCCAAGCCCGCGGTCCTCGGCCATCTTCACCGCCTCGGAGAGCATCCACAGGAGCTCATAGTCCTCGGCGCCATCCCGGATGGCCTCCCAGCGGATCGAATCAATCACACCACCGTCGGGGGCCGGGTAGGTGAGATGGCCGTCGCCATTGGCGCCCGGATAGCACATGGCGGTCTTCCAGTTATCGAAGGTGCGGTAGTTGATGGACCAGTAGAGGATCCCGTCGAGCTCGTGCTTCCAGGTCATCCAGAAGTGGACCCGGCAGTCCAGGGCCGGGTAGTCGATCCAGTAGTTGGGGAAGGGGTGACGGGTGCTGAAGGCCACATACCACCAGACCTCCTTGCCCAGCTTCTGCTGCGCCGCGGCGCCTTCGGGGTTGAAGGAGTAGACCTCAGGGCACCAGATGTCCACGTGAGTGAGCTCCGGGGCGCCGGCGCCGCGGGCCGTCATCATGTTGTTGATCCCCGGATCGCCGCGGTGCACCTCGGCCAGCATGGCATTGAGTGTGTCGTAGAACTCGTGCTCGGGCTCGTCGGCCATGTAGGTGTAGGCCAGATCGAGCCAGCCGCGTTGTCGCAGATGCTGTCCCCAGCCCCTGGCCAGGGTCGCGGTGCCGCTGCGCCGGAGCTGACCGACCGCGGCCTCGCGGTCCTGCTTGTAGGCCGTGGAGGGCAGCCCGATGCAGACCGCCGTCAGTCCGCGGCGCAGGTACCTTTGCACCTCCGAGTCGAAGCGAGTGAAGTCCATCTTGGCCGGCACATTGCCCGCTTCCCACACCGAGGCCACAGTCTGCGGCCAGTCTGCCAGCCACTCGCCCTCGCCGCCCGCGGCCGCCGAGAAGCTCAGGCAGATGCCACCCTCGTCCCCGCCCGACACCCGAGAACCCGAGCCGCCGAACCACTGCTCGGCGTCGGCCGCCAGCTCCAGCGCGCCCTCAGGACCCACGGCCCGCAGGTCGCGGAGACCCACCGTGGCCTCGGCGGGGCTGGGGAACGACAGGCTGAGCCTGTTGATGTGCTCCCGGCCCTCACCCAGCGGCACGACGAACTCCTGCCAGTGCTCGGTCAGCGGGATCGGGCCGTACTGCCGCGCCCCCACCCGGGCATAGCCCACCTCGAAGCTCGGACCGATCTCTGGCCTCCCGTTCGTGAGCCGCGCGGAAAACACGATTTGGTCGAACCCCGAGAGGTCCCAGCGCGCCGGCTCCACGGGAGCACCCACCAGGCTCGTGGGGCTGATGCGATGGTCCAGCATGTTGTCCCACCACTTCCGGGAGTCCAGGCCCTGGGCCATGCCGGCGCCGAAGGATGTCTTCAGGTGATTGGACCGCGGAAGAGTGAAGCCGTAGACATGGAGGTGCAGGGGCAAGGTCCGGGCGCCGGCGTTGCCGGTGCGGACGGTGACGGTACCGGTATAGTCACCGGCCGGGGTACCCGGAGGGACGTAGGCGGTGATCCAGGCGGCCTCGAAGCCCCGGGCCGGGACCTCGAAGCTCTCCACCGGCACCAGCGGGTCCGGCCACAGGCCGACAAACGGCACCGGATAGGTCGGCCGCTCGGTGAGGATGTACTGCACGTGGCGCCACGACAGGTGCCTGCGGTCCAGACTTGCCTTGCCGTCGGCACTCACCAGGTCACCCAGCTCCAGCGAGACCTGCTTGAGCTCGTCATCGAAGGCGAAGACCACCAGTTGGGCGGCCTCGTACTCGCGCCGGGCTGAGCGCAGCGCCAGCGGCGCCTCGATCTGTCCGGTGAAAGGCTCGTGGCGGAGCATCTTCACCAGGGAGCTCTGCACCCCGAGCCCGAACCCCGCCCGAGGGTCGGCTTCCCTGGCAAGGGCCTCTACCTGCAGCGTGTCCATGTGGCGAGAGAGCGCATGGATGTCTTCGCCCAACCCGGGCCAGTCGGCGGCGCCGACGGCTTCCGGCTGCACGGCTCGCTGAGCCAGTTGCTCCAGGGCCCCGGCGGCTTTCTGGAGGCCGGGCAACTCGGCGCCGCCCTCCGGCATCCGGGTCAGCCGCTCGTGGAGCCGGGCGATCTCATCGCGGTAGTCGGCCACCAGAACCGTGGCATACTGCCGTGCCAGCAGGATCTCGCCGACCCTGGCCTCCACGCCCAGCACCAGACTGCCCAGCCCGCGGAAGCTGTAGGTGAACTCGTCGGCGGCGCCGGAGTTCATTGGAAGCGTCTCCGTAGCACCGGCAGAGGTGAGCGACATCTGGACGGTTGGCGCCTGCGCGGTGGATCGCAGCTTGAGCACATTGCCGCCGGGCCAGGGCCGGCCCCAGTCCAGAGCCGTCACGGCGGAAGCGTCGGTGCCCGGCACGATCTGGCCAAACCGCTCAGGCACGTGGAACCCTGAGAGCGTCGGTGACCAGCAGGACAGCTCTCGCACGGGGATGCGGCTGCGGCAGAGGTTGAAGCCCCGGGGGGCGTCACCGGGCTTGATGCCGAGGTCGTCAAGAGCGATGGAGGCGGCCACCGTCCACGATGTATCGGTGCGGTCCGAGGCCACCTCGATGTCACCATTCCACCCCGGCTGTTTCGCGGGGCCGTGGCATTCCTCGTCGCTGATGGCACCCGAGGCGTTCAGCATGATATGGTAATAGTGGCTGGGCTGCTCGCCGCCACATCGCCGGTCCAGATGTCGGCGTCGCGAGGTGCGGAGCTGGCCTGGAGCTTGTCCATCTGCGGCTCCTGGCAGGTGATGCCCAGATACAGGCGGCGGCCGTCATGGCAGGCGCGAACGGTCGTCTGGGCCTCAGGCGAGCCGGTGGCGTCCAGAAGCTGGAAGCCGGGCATCGCCGCGGCCTGCGACCACACACCGAAGTTCAGATCGCCTTCCAGGGATGGAGCAGCGGGCACCACGGGCAAGTACAGGAACGGCTGCTGGGCCGCGAAGCCGGCGCAGGGCAGCAAGATGATAGAGATGAGAGCACGAAACATGAGAGACCTCCATGGGAAGAACCGGCGCACCTACGTTTCGGCATCGGCCTCAAGAGACCTTCCGGAGGGCGTCGACAGGGCCGGGCGGGGAAGCGAGCGGCAAGCGGTCTGGGCGAACCGTGACCCTTCGACCGGGTCAGAACCCACGGGCGAGGTGGTCGGTAGATATCTGAGGGCACGGGGGTTGCCGGAGGGCCGGTGCCGTCGGTCGCTCCCCTCGCTGACTCCGAACGGGACGTGGAAGGGAGGTGCCGTTGGCCGCCATTGTGAATGGAGCTTACGGTCCGGTGGGAAGACCGCTCGGAGCTAGCGCCCTGCGAACTCGCACCCCACTGCGAAGCCAATGACATGAAGACGGAGGACCCATGCCCCGCGCTATCCTGTGCCTGTTCGCCTCCTGCAGCATGCTCTGTGCCGCCCAGGCGGCATCCGGGCTGCGCCCGGACACGCTCCGCTGCGAGTACCTCACCGACCCGCTTGGCATCGACGTCACGTCGCCTCGCCTGAGCTGGGTCTGCCGGTCCACGGCCCCGGAGCGCCACGGACAGCTCCAGACGGGATACCAGATACTGGCGGCCTCCTCGGCTCAGTTGCTGGCATCCGATAGGGGAGACCTGTGGGACACCGGTCGCGTGACCTCGAAAAGGAGCGTCCAGGTGGTCTACTCGGGGGCCCCGTTGGGCTCGTATGCGCGGTGCTTTTGGAAGGTGCGCGTCTGGGACGAGAGCGGGGAGGCCTCGCCCTGGAGCGAGCCTGCCCGCTGGTCCATGGGTATCCTGGAGCCGGAGCAATGGGGGGCGCAGTGGATCACCCACACACCGCCCTTGCCCGAGGAGGGGCCAGACGCGCGCGCCATGACCTTCGACGGCTGCCGCTGGGTGTGGTACCCGGAGGGCGATCCGCGGGAGGAGGTCCCCGCCGGACCACGCTACTTCCGACGGACCTTCGATCTTCCCGCGGGACAGGACGTGCGGTGGGCCGGGCTGCTGTTCACCGTGGATGACCGCTTCGTGTTGCATGTCAACGGGCGCGAGCTTCTGCGCACCGAGGGCGCGGAGCCCTGGCGTTCGCCGCGCATCGTGGACGTGGCCGCGGCACTGAGGGCGGGGCGGAACGTCATCGCCGTGGAGGGCATCAACAACGCCCCGAGCCCGGCGGGTCTCATCGGGGCCCTGGTGGTGGACACCGGTGCCGGCGAGCCCTTGCGGATCGTGAGCGATGCGCGGTGGCTCAGCGCCGAGACGGCTCCCGAGGGCTGGACGGCTCCGGACTTCGCCGCCGAGTCCTGGAAGCCCGCGGTGGAGCTGGGCGAGATGGGCGTGGCGCCCTGGCACGCCCTGCGAGTGGGCGGCCGCGATTCGTGGAGCCAGGACCGGCCCAGCCCTATCCTGCGCAAGGCCTTCACCGTCGGCAAGCCCATCGCCTCGGCCACCGTCCATCTCAGCGGCCTGGGCTACTATGAGCTGCGCCTCAATGGCGAGAAGGTGGGCGACCGGGTGCTGGACCCGGTCTTCACCCGCTATGACAGGCGCGTGCCTTATGTCACCTACGACGTGACCGACCGACTCGTGCAGGGCACCAATGCGTTCGGCGTCCTGCTGGGCAACGGCTTCTTCAACCAGCACGCGAGGGACGCGTGGGACTTCGAACGGGCGCCGTGGCGCGCCCGGCCCCGCCTGCTCCTACAACTGCGGGTCCTCTACACCGACGGCACCGAGGGCCTCCTGGGGACAGACGACACCTGGCGGGCCACCACCGGCCCCATCGTGCGCGACGGCGTGCGCAATGGCGAGCTTCACGACGCCCGGCTGGAGCTGCCGGGCTGGGACCGACCGGGCTTCGACGCCTCCGCCTGGGAGCGCGCCGAGGTCACCCAGGGCCCGGCCGGTGAGCTGCGGGCGCAGATGATGCCGCCGGTCAAGGTGCACGAGACGCTCACCCCGGTGTCGGTCTCCGAGCCCGCTCCGGGCATATTCGTCTACGACGTGGGCCAGAACATCGCCGGCTGGGCGCAGCTAACCGTCTCGGGGCCAGTGGGGACCCAGGTGCAACTGCGCTACGGCGAGCGCCTCAAGCCCGACGGCAACCTGGAGCAGGCCCAGATCGCCTCCCTGGTCTACGAGGGGCCGTTCCAGACGGATACCTACATCCTCAAGGGCGAGGGACCGGAGGTCTGGGAGCCCCGGTTCACCTACCACGGCTTCCGCTATGTGGAGGTCACGGGCTTCCCGGGTACCCCCACGGTGGACAATCTGCGGGCGAAGGTGGCGCATACCTCCTTCACGCCTGCCGGGAGCTTCGCCTGCTCCAACGAGCTTCTGAACCAGATCCAGGAGCTGACGCTGTGGTCGTACCGCGGCAACTACCTGGGCTTCCCCACCGACTGCCCGCACCGGGAGAAGAACGGCTGGACCGGAGATGCCCACCTCGCGGCGGAGCAGGGCCTGCTCAACTGGGACAATGCCGCCGGCTACGAGAAGTGGATGAACGACTTTGCCGACGAGCAGCGGGAAAACGGGGAGCTGCCGGGCATTGTGCCCACCTCCGGCTGGGGCTACGGTACCGGCCCGGCCTGGGACAGCGCCTAT
>CAYRFY010000264.1:9263-10266 GCA_964423635.1 uncultured Armatimonadia bacterium
CATCCTCATCCCCTGGTACCTGTACGTCTACCGCGGCGACACGCGGGTGCTTTCAGACCACTACGAGGGCATGAAGCGCTATGTGGACTATCTGACCACCCGGCAGAAGGACTTCATCGTCGACTACGGCCTGGGCGACTGGTGCCCGGCCAAGACGGTCACTTCCGCGGCAGTGACGTCGACGGGCTACTACTACGTGGACGCCCTCACGGTCTCGAGGGCGGCGCAGATACTGGGCCATGGCGACGATGCCCGGCAGTACGCCGCCCTCGCCGCCGAGATCCGCGAGGCGTTCAACCGTACTTTCTACAAGGGCGAGGGCATCTACGCCGAGGGCAGCCAGTGTGCCCTGAGCTGCGCCCTGTACCAGGGCCTGGCGCCTGAAGAGGAGCGCCGCGCGGTGCTGGAGGCGCTGGTGGCCAACATCGAGAGCCAGGACGGCCACCTCGATACGGGCATCCTGGGGGCCAAGTACCTCTTCCGCTGCCTGACCGCCGGCGGCCGAGCGGATGTGGCCTATCGCATCGCCACCCGGACCACCTATCCCAGTTACGGCGACTGGATTGAGAAGGGCGCCACGACGCTGTGGGAGGACTGGGGCGGCGGCGCTTCGCTGAACCACATCATGTTCGGCGACATCAGCGCGTGGTTCTACGAGGCCTTAGCGGGGATCGTCCCGGATCCGGAGCATCCGGGCTTTGCGCACTTCACCATCGCCCCGCATCCGGTGGCAGACCTGACGTGGGTCAAGGCCGAGCACGAGTGCCCGTACGGGACGATCCGCAGCGCCTGGCGCATCGAGGACGGCAAGCTCACACTCGACGTGACGGTGCCGGTGAATGCGAGAGCGACGGTCAGGGTGCCGGCGAGGGACGGGGAGGGTGTGGTGCATGAGGTGGGCTCAGGACAACACCGGTTCGTAGCGGATTGGTGAGCGGGAGTCTGTGACTGGGAAAAAAGCCACCGGCGGCCGCCCCAGGGATGAGGAAGCCGCTGGTGGTAT
>CAYRFY010000265.1:0-2039 GCA_964423635.1 uncultured Armatimonadia bacterium
GGCCTGACGAACTGTCGCACTATCCACGCCGGGAGGCCGCCATGGCCGGCAACAGTCACCCCCAAGCCACAGAGGGCGCCTATGGGCGCCTGGAGACCGACGCCCCTCAGTACCGCCCGCTGGACACCATCACCGTCACCATCCGCGGACGAGACCGCGGCGATACCTCCTGCACCCTCAAAGCCTGCGACCCCGAGCAAAGATCCACCTTCCAGACCCGGGTGACCCTCCAGGACAATGCAGCAACACTGAGCTTCGCCGCCCCCGGCCCCCCGGGGGTGCACTACCTCTACCTGACCTGGGAGAATGAAGAGCGCCATAGCAGATACCTCAACTTCCGCGTGGAGGCGGAAAGCTCCGTGGCATGCGGGGAGCCGCGGATCGACGGGCTCTTGCCCTACACCCGGGATCACATGCGCCTGGGGCGGCGAGAGTACCACACCGACAGAGGCAAGTTCGTGGGCTACATGTCCGCCGATACCATGCACTTCGACGGCATCTGGCTGCGCGACTGGATCTACGGCCTCCCCGGCTACCGGCACTGGGAGCCGGACATGTCCTGCGGCCTGGACCGGTTCCTCGAGGCCCAGAGCCCCGAGGGCATGGTGCCCGACGGCATCGAGCGCGATGGGCGCACCTGGCGCGTGGGCCTCGAATCCGATGTGGAGTACATCCTCGTCCTGGGAGTGTGGCAGACGTGGCAGGCTACCGGCGATGACGCGTGGCTGGCGGCCGCGCTGCCGAAACTTCAGCAGGCACTGCAATACGTGCAAAGCGACCCCAAGCACTGGGACCCGGAACATCGCCTCATTAAGCGGCAGCATAGCTGCGACACCTGGGACTTCGACATCGACGGCGCCTCGGACCGCGGCGAGGGCCGGCATGTCATCGCCAACTGCGACCAGAGCGGCTACTATCTGGCCTTCACCGCCATGGCGGCGATGCACAGGCACCTGGGATGCGAAGAGGAGGCCAGGCGGTGGGAGGCCGAGGCCGAGGAATATCGGCGGCGGGCGGTGGCGCTGCTGTGGGATGGCGAGAAGTTCTTGCATCACGTGCATCTGGACCCCATCGAGCACGGCGACTTCGATGAGAGCGCCCAGCTCTCGATGGGCAATACCTGGGCGATGACCCGGGGTCTTGCGGACGGGGAGCAGGCGCGGCGGATCATCGCCCAGTACCGGCGCCGGCAGGCGGAGACCGGTGACGCCTACCCCTGGTGGAGTCTGCAGCCGGGCTATCCCGACAGCCTCGGGTACTTCTTCCGGGACTACTGCAAGCAGGGAGGGTACGCCAACGGCGGGCTGATGCCCTGGGTGGGCGGAGAGCTGTGTCGGGCGGCATTTGCCTGCGGCGAGGAGGCCTACGGCTTTGAGTTGCTCCTGCAGTATCTGGAGCATCTGGAGAAGACCGGCGGTGCGCAGGTGTGGTACTGGCCCGACGGCACACCGGGCTTCCGCACGCCCAATGAGGTGCCCTACGCCTCGTGGGGCATGGCACAGTGGGTGAATGCGCTGATGGAGGGTCTGGCGGGGATCGTGGATGAGACCGGACAACTCAGAGGCGTCGTCGTCTCGCCGCGCTGGGCGGCAACACCCTTTGCGGAGGCCCGGGTCGTGTGGCGCTACGCGGCCTCGGGGGCGCTGTTTGCCTATCGCCTGAGGCTGAATGAGGCCGCGGGGGAGATGCGCCTGCAATACACGGGCTCGGGGGAGGAAGTGCGCCTGCGGCTGCTGCTCCCCTCGTGGCTGGAGCCGGATGGCGTGACGGTGGATGGCGAGGACACCGAGTTTGAGGTGGAGCTCGAGGGGGAAAGTCGGTACGTGAGTCTGAGAGCGGTGATCGGGGGAGTGAGGCAAGTCGTGGTGCGGTAGGTGAGGCTTTCAGGTCGCACGCGGGCGCCCTTATGGGCGCGGAGGCGCAGGCGGGCTTTGTGTCCGTATCCCGCTACGGGGGACCATCGCCCGCAGGCGAGCCGACGGGAGGGTGGAACGGCCAACGGCCAACGGCGGACGGCGCCCCTCCCTGCGGGTCCCAAA
>CAYRFY010000265.1:2139-10261 GCA_964423635.1 uncultured Armatimonadia bacterium
CGACGGGACCCGCTTTCCCTCCCCTTCGCGATACGACCGCTCAGGAGAGGGCTACGGCCAACGGCGGACGGCGCCCCTCCCTGCGGGTCCCAAACGACGGGACCCGCTTTCCCTCCCCTTCGCGATACGACCGCTCAGGAGAGGGCTACAGCCAACGGCGGACGGCGCGGGGCGGTGGACACATGCAGGGGGGGCGCAAACCCCTTTCCGGCTCCGGGAGAATCCTCGGGCCGCGCCCTGTGGGCGCTTTGGCCCCCAGAATGGTAACCACGGCCGGGCCGCGCCCTGTGGGCGCTATGGCCCTCAGAATGACAGTATCGGCGGGGGCGGGTCTTTCGGAGATGCCTCTACAGCGTCGAGAACACCGCCGCGGCGGCCCCGGCCAGGTTGGCCCGGCCCCCCAGTGCCGCCAACTCCAGACGAACCCCCTCGGCATAGAAGGGCGCGGTGTACTGTACGAAGGTCTCCCGGATCGCCGCCAGGTACGGCGTCCCCGCCTCGGCCACCCCCCCGGCGATGGCAATGGTGTCGGGAGCGAAGATGGAAGCGAGGGTGGACAGCCCGACGCCCAGTAGGCCGCCGGTCTCGGTGATGATGCTCCTCGCCAAAGGGTCGCCGGCTTTGCATTGCTCGATGACCGACCGGGCCTGCCCCTCCTGCAATTCCCGGCGGTGCTCCCGGAGCGCCGAGCTTTCGAACACCTCGAACCTCGCCACGGCGCGCCTGGCCAGAGCCGGCGCGGACACCTCGGCCTCGAGACAGCCCCGGCTCCCCCCGGGACACAGCGCGCCGTCGAGCGCGACCACTACATAGCCCGGATCGCCGATGCCGTCGAAGGCGAAACGCAGCAGCTCCCCATTCACCATCACACCGGCGCCGACTCCTGTCCCTACCACCACGCAGAGGAACCGTCGCGATCCGTTGCCCACCCCGTAATGCCATTCGCCGAGAGTCCCGGCGTTGATGTCTCGCTCCACCGCCCACGGCAAGCCCTCGAACCCGGCAAGGAGGGGGGAGACGAAATCCGCGCCCTGCAGCCCCACATTGTTGGGATGATAGGTCAGCACTCGCCGCGAGGCGTCGTAGAGCCCGGCGATGCTCAGCCCAATGCCATCCACGGCCTCTTCCGCGCACAGCGCGTGCATCCGCGCATTGAGCGAGACGTAGTCCTCGGGCCGCCGCGGGGCGTCCACCGTCGCGGTCTGCCCAATCGCGCCGCTCCCGTCCACGATGCCGAGCTTGGCATGGGTGCCGCCGATATCAACCGCCAGCGCTGTCGGCACCGGGGCTACTCCTCCTCGCTGATGATGTACGAGCAGCGATAGAAGCCATTGCAGTCCGCGCCGCGCCAGCCCGCCATCTTCAAAGCCAGAAGCTGGGCCGGAGTGATATCGAACAGCGGAGCCAGCACCGGCGAGGCGGCGGGGAAGCGCAAAGTGAGCGTTACCTCCGGCTCCGGGCCGCCGTCGGGAGCGAGGACCAGGCTCTTGCCCCCGAAGCCCTCGATCGCCTCGGCCAGGGAGGCCGTCAGCGCCATGGGCGTGCCGGGAGTGAGAAACAGTATGCCGCGGAAGCCGTCGCGCACCACCTCGATGGCGCCGTGACGGAAGGCCGCGGCATTGTCCGCCGTGGCCGGGTACTTGGAGGCCTCCTCCGACAGCAGGCGGCCCTCGCAGGCCGAGGCATACCCGGCGCCGCGGCCCAGATAGTACTGCACCACGGGGCCCTCGAACAGGTCCGCCATAGACTCCAGCGAGCGCTCCCAGCCGTCCAGCCTCTCGCCCACATTGGCCCAGTTGGCCTCCAGCTCCGGCAGCAGCGAGGCCCCCTGAACCCCGGAGGCCTCCGCCAGAGCCAGGATCGCCGCCTGCAAAGGGCCGTTGTACATCTTCACCGAGACATTGTGGTCCGGGTCGGCGCCCACATTGAGAACCACCTCGGCCGCCCTCGCCAGTTGGCTCTCCGGACAATTGGTGACGGCGATGACCCGCGCTCTTCTCTCTCGCGCCACCTCCAACACCCGCACCGTCTCCGCCGACTCCCCGGAGCGTGAGACCACCAGCAGGGCGGCATCCTCCAGCCACGGCGCCAGGCCATTGCACAGCTCCCCCGTATCCATCGCCAGGGTCTTGAGGCCCAGCTCGAGCCCCGCATACTGGGCGGCCAGAGCGATGAAGTACGAGCTGCCCATGCCGGTAAGAATGGCCGGGGTCGAGGCACGAAGCAGGTCCGCGGCGCAGGCGCTGGCGGACTTCCGCCTGCGCAACCTTGCCTCCGCGCCGCAGCTCGCCGGCCTGGGTGTGGATGAGCTCACGCGCCGAGCGCGCCATCTCCTCGGGTTGGGCCCAGATATCCTCGCGCAAGTTCTGCATTCATCGCCTCCGGAAGAGTAGTGCGGGCATGCGCCACCGCGGCGGGGCAGTTCGGCGGCGGAGGGGTGAGGACCTCTGCGCCGGTAACGGCCGTGGAACAAGATGGACAGGATGACGGCGGATAACGGCAACGACCGGGAAGACAGGATGGCCAGGATAACGGCGGATAACGGCAACGACCGGGAAGACAGGATGGACAGGATGACGGCGGATGACAGCGGATGACGGCAAACGGCCTGGAAACAAGACGAGTGCACGGGGACAATGACACTTGGGCCCGTGCTCCTGCCGCGCGGCATGGAGGCGACCGTGGGCTGTTCTACCTCTCCCAGGCCCGAAGGGCCGTCAGGGAGAGGTCGGCTGTTCGGGCTCGCTGGCGAGCCGGAGCAGACGGGTGAGGGACCGCCCCGGTGAGAGCCACCGCCGCGACATGACGTCCCCCCACGCCACGCGCCACGCGCCACGGCCGTTGCCCGTTGCCCGTCCCGCGGTGGCAGGTCGGTATGCCCCACGGGAGGAAACTGAGGCCGATGGCGTGCCGGGAGTGTGACACCCGACCAGCGAGGAGAGACCAGTACCATGCGGATCTACATCCATACCGATCTAGAAGGCATCAGCGGCGTCGACCGGGCCGAGATGGTGCCGCGAGACAGCGAGGACTATCGACTCTCCTGCGAGCTGCTCATGGGCGATGTCAACGCCGCCGTTGACGGCGCCTTCGCCGGCGGAGCCACGGAAGTCGTGGTCCTCGACAGCCACGGCGGGGGCGGGAACTTCATCCTCGACCTGCTCGACCCCCGGGCGCAAAACGACACCAAGCCCAACCGCAAGTGGTGGGGCGTGATGGACGAGCGCTGCGACGCCACCTTCTTCATCGGCGCCCACGCAATGGCCGGCACCCTCAACGGGTTCCTGGACCACACCCAGTCCTCGCTCACCTGGTACAACTACTGGATCAACGGCAGGAAGCTGGGGGAATTGGCCCAGTGGGCTCTGGTGGCGGGGAACTTCGGCATCCCGCTGGTGATGGTCAGCGGCGATGAGGCGGCCTGCATGGAAGCACACGGGTTCTTCTCGCCCTGCATGACGGCAGCCGTGAAGAGAGGCATCGGTCGCCAGCGGGCCGAGGCGCTACCTGTGGAGGAGGCCCGCGAGCGCATCCGCCGGGCGGCTCAGGAGGCCATGGGGATCATCCCGCAGGCGAAACCCTTCCGGCCACAGAGGCCTTTGGAGATCATCGTGGAGTTCACCCGGGCCGACTATGCCGACGCCGCTGCGGCCGGCGGGCGTGTGGACCGCATCGACGCCCGCACCGTGCGCAAGGTCACCGACGACCCCCTGGACCTGTTCCCCTGGTAGCAGGGTCCGCAGCGCTCCTACAGGTCCGGGCAGAAAGCGGGGCCGGCCGTGAAGATTCTATCCTGAGCGTGAATCTCGCTGTATCCCGGGAGATTCTTCGAGCTGCTCTTTTCGGGAGCGGGCGCTCTCAGAATGACACTGTCGGCGAAGGCGGGCCTGCCGTGGATATGTCATGATGAACGTGGATCTCCCTGTATCCCAGGAGATTCTTCGAGCCGCTCTTTTCGGGAGCGGGCGCTCTCAGAATGACACTGTCGGCGAAGGCGGGCTTCTCGGCCGCGCTCCCAGGTCTCCGCGCTCTCGACCCTGCCAATGGCCCGCCCCAACGGCGGGCAATAGTCCTCAGCACGAACAGCGGGAGGAACTCGCCATGCGTCTGCTATCCATCGCCGCCGTGCTCCTTTGTCTTGCCAATGTCCAGGCCGCGGAAGTGCTGCACGCGGACTTCGAGCCCATCGGTGACGAGACCGCGCCGGATGGCTGGACATTCCGCCGGGCCCGGGGAGAGTGCTTCGGGCAGTGGGACCAAGAGCAGGCCGCCGGTGGCCTGCGCTCGGCCAGGCTGGCCATCCCCACCGACACCGGCGCCCGCGCCCACTGGGCCTACACCCGGCGCGTCCCCGTGGAGCCCAGTACCGGCTATCGGCTGCGGGTGAAGATGATGCTCGCCGAGGTGACCGGCGAGGCCTATGTGATTTGCTATGAAAACGGCCAGGAAGTCCCGGACCACTGGCACGACACGCCGCATCTGAGCGGCAGTCGCGATTGGCACGAGCAGGCCATCGAGTTCCGCACGCGGCCGGACGCCGAGTGGCTGGTGGTGGTCTGCAAACTGCGGCACGGCACGGGCTATGCCTGGTTCGATGACTTGACCATCGAGCAGGCGGAGATCCCTCCGGCGGAGAGAGTCCGCGTCGTCCCCGAGGACGACGGCTTCCCTCTGCAGGCCCTGTGGACCCCGGCGCAGTGGACCAGGCAGGAAGTGCTCCATTTGCTCCCCGGCCGGATCAACCCGCTGTCGGTGTTCTTCTGGGGCGACAAGGCGAAGGTCACGGCCCCCGCGATCGTGATCGAAACTCCCCGCGGCATCACCCTGCACGGGCCGGTTGTACGCGGCCGTGGCCCCACGGCCCGGGACGTGGAGACCGTGCCGACAGCCGTCGAGAGAGACGGCGAGAGCCTGCTGTCCTGGCGCTTCGAGATTCCAGGAGAGCCTCTGACGGCCACGCTGCGGGACAGGCCCTCGTGGGACGGCTACCACCATCTCTACGCCGAGGTGGCCCCGGATGCCACGTCGGGTGGCCATTTGCGGTGGCGCCTGGAGACCGGCGGCCAATTGGGCCCCGAGCACGCGCTGGCTCTGCAGGTCGCCGCACCTTTGGAGGGCAAGCTCACGCCCCCCGAGGACTTCCGGATCTACGTGCAGCACACCGGGGCGCTGCGCACTCCGAACGCCACGGTGCGCCGGGGCCTGGTGGAGTACCTGCAGGCCGCCGGAATCGTGGGCGGCCTTTGCATGAGCTACTACGAGCCCCAGAGGGTGGACTTCGACGCCCATCTGCAGAGCCTGGGCTTCGATCTGCACACCTGGCGGTTCGAGGGCTTCGCGGGCACGGCCGAGGGCGAGACGGCACTGGTGAACGTCAAAGGGGAGACGGTGGCGGGGCACGTGTGCCCGGAGGCGCAGCTTCAGCGGGTACAGCCGTGGTATGACTCGGTGAGGGCACACTATGAGGCTAAGCTCATCGGGGGGATCAAGCGCCTGGTCATCGACTACGAGCCCTCGACGTTCAACACGTGCTTTTGTCCCCGCTGCCGGGCGGCCTTCGCGCGGCGCTTCGAGCTGTCGGCCGAGGAGTGCGCCACGCTTCCTGGCGCCGAGCTCCAGGCCAAGTACGGCAGGCAATGGGGCCGGTTCTGCGCCGAGCAGCACGGCGCCATTGTGAAGCTCCACATCGCCCTGATCCACGAGATCGACTCCGAAGTAGCCGTGGGCCTGTGCAGTTGGCACGGGACGGCCGCCTTTGCCGACAGAGGGGCGGACATCACGCTGTTCGAGCCCGACACCGCCTTCCATGCGCCGATGATCTACACCTCCGGGCCTGGGTACCATCAGGCGGTGAAGGAGACCTGCGAGCGCACGGGCCGGCCGGTGCTCCCGTTCATCGAGCTATCGGACATCTCCCAGCCCCGCAGCCTCTCTCCCCGGGAGCTGCGGGAAAACCTGCTGGCAACGGGCCTTTGCGGCGGCGGGGGAGCCTTCATGTGGGTGGGTATCGAGTGCTTCGACGCCGACTACATGCACGCCATCGCCCGGTCGGTGCGGGACATCCGGCTGCTGCGGTCGCACGTGCCGTTCTCCGGGAACAAGGTGGAGTGGCTGCAGGTGGAGGGAGCCCCGGAGCAGGTGCGGGAGATCACCGTGGACGGCCGGCGGATTGCAGTGCCTTCGTCGACACCCTTTGGCTCGGTGCGCTGCCATGTGTGGGGCAATGATGAGAAGGCCGTGGTGGCGCTTCTGAGCTACGATGAAACGGAAGCGCAGGAAGTGCGGGTGTCGCTGTCCAAGCCGGGTCGCGCAGGCTATACTGTGCTGGACCTGTCGCCCGGCGCCGACGGCGGCGCGGAGGCGCAGGGCACTCTTCCAGACAGCGGCTATGAGGTCTCGGTTGGTCCGGGCGACCTGACGGCCCTGATAGTGAGCAATAATCCATGACACCTGAGCCCCAAGAGGCTGTAGAGCCACCTGTGCAACGCCGCAGCTACCTGCGGCGCATCGAATCCAGTGAGATGGGCAGCGCTCCGGTGCTGCGCACGCTGATCACTCTGGGGATCCCGGCGGCGACCGCCGGGATCATGCAGACGTCCTTCGAGTTCGTGGACACGCTGTTCGTCAGCCGCCTGGGCAAGGAGGCGGTCAGCGGCGTGTCTTTGGTGGGGCCTTTGATGTTTCTGATGTTCGCGATCACCACGGCGGTGAACGTGGGCGTCTCGGCGTTGCTGGCGCGACGGCTGGGTGAGCGCAAGCTGGAGCAGGCCCGCCGGGTGCTGAGCTGGGGCCTGGTGGTCAGCGCCATCGTGGGCATTGCCCTGACGGTGCTATCCCTGGCGTTCCTCGACCAGTTGCTTGGGCTACTGGGGGGGCATGCGGACATCGTGCCCTATGCCCGGCAGTTTGGGCAGATCATGCTGCTGGGGATGCTGTCCATGCATCTGGGCACCACGGCCGACGCGGCGCTGCGGGCCCAGGGCGACACCGTGACGCCGATGAAGGTGAGCCTGTGGGCCAATGTGGTGAATGCGGCGCTGAACTGGTACTTCATCTTCGGGCTCGGGCTGGGGGTGCAGGGCTCGGCGCTGGGGACGCTGATCACCCGCACACTGATCTCGCTGATCCTGCTCAGCCGGCTGTGGGCGCGGAGCACCGAGGTGCGGCCGGTATTCCCGTACATCTCGTCCTTCCGCGACGGCCTGCGCACCATCGGCGAGATCTACTGGATCGGCCTTCCGGCCAGTGTGGGCATGGCGGCGATGGCGGGCTCGATGTGGCCCATCAACCGCCTCCTGGTGGACCTCAATCCGTATGCCGTGGGTGTGCTGGGGATCGGGATCCGCGTGGAATCGCTGGCGATGGTGCCGGTGTTCGGTCTGTTCTCGGCGGTTGTGCCGATGATGGCGTACAACTACGGTGCCCGCTCCATCGCCCGCTGTCGCGAGGTGATGTGGACCTCCGCCTGGCTCTCGGCGGTGGTGATGGGAACTGGTGGGCTGGCGATTTTCGCCTTCCCCGCCGAGTTCTTCGGGCTGTTCGTCAAGGACCCGGAGATGCTCCCGATGGGAGTGGAGTACCTGCGGGCGCTGACCCCGGTCTACCCGCTGGTGGCGGCCTCGATCATGGTCTCCGCGGGCTTTCAGGGGATCGGGAAGACGTGGGCGGCCATGGTGCTGCATCTGTGGCGCAATGTCATCATCAAGCTGCCCCTGGCCTACTGGTTCGCGGCCCTCTGGGGCGTATCGGGCGTGTGGTGGTCGTTCCCGGTCTCCTCGCTGGCCAGCGCGGGGTTCTCTTTCGCCTGGATGTATCTGGAGCTCAGACGCCTGGACCTCCAGTTCGGTCAAGCCCTGGAGCAGGAGACCCCGACGGAGGTCACCGTGGCGCCCTTGGATGCCGAGGCGCCGGTGGAGGTGTAGGGGGCGTGGAACGGCCTCCCCGGCCGTGGGCACACAGCGGTGAGAGCCACCGTGCCGGCGGGGCTCCAGGCCCGCCAGCCGTTGGCGTTGGCGTTGGCGTTGGCCCCGTCAGGCGCGCAATGGGCCGGCTATCGGTCCACGGGCGGACGGCCCGACGGGCTGAAGCCCGTCGCTAGGCGACGCCGCTGCGCGGCATCAAC
>CAYRFY010000266.1:0-10256 GCA_964423635.1 uncultured Armatimonadia bacterium
ATACGGCCGCGGAGACGGGAGGAGGGGGCAACGACAAACGACTGGGCAGTGCCGTTCTGTGGGGCGCGGGTCTGTACCCGCCATCTTGTGGGGCACCGCGGACACCTCCGGGCAGGACCCCGGGACGTCTCCGGGGAAAAGCTCCTCTGTAGGCGCTCAGCGCGGATCCATCCTCAGTAACCCACCCGAGCGCCCTGGAGTCTTGTCATGCACTATTCCATCCTCTCAGCCGCGGCCTGTGCCACGGCGTGCTGCTTGCTGTGTCTTCCCCTCTGTGCTCCGGCCCAGGAGACGCCCGAGGACCTCGTGCTTTCCGAGGGCTTCGAGGCGGAGATTCCCGATCTGCACACCTATCACGCGGAGTACGCCGGCGACGCCGCTCGGGCCCACTCGGGTGAGGCCTCCCTGCGGGTCTCCCCCACCGACACCTCCGGTGGCGCCTACTTCAGGCTGGACGGTGTTGTGGACCTGGAGTCGGACTATGAATTCTCGGCTTGGGTGTACGCGGCCAAGACGGGGGTGGCGCGGCTGTACATCTCCGCCAGCGACGGCAAGCAACGGCATACGAAGGCGCAGGTGGCCGGGGGCAAGGAGGGGGAGTGGGTGCGGCTTGTGGCCTCGCTGAGGGGCAAGGAGTGGCGGGCCGGGGACTGCGAGGTCATGCTGGCGATGACCACCACCGGGGTGAGCTGGTTCGATGACGTGACCCTGCGCAAGGTGGTGCTCCCGGACCCGCCGATCGAGGTCTACCCGGGGATGGTCGCCGCCCTGCGGGCGGAGGCGGACAGGACCCCGGCGAGACTGGCGGCAGCGGAGGAGCTGACATTGCAGCCTGCGGACGGAGCCCTGGTGGCCGGGTTCTCGGCACCCGAGCCGGTCCGTCCGGGCCCCGAGCCCCTGGCGATTCCCCACGACGGCCTGATGACTTTTGCCCTGGATGTCCCTGAGGCGGTCTATGTCACCGGTAGTGTGAGGCTGACGCCCGACGCCGATCTGCACCCCGGCCTGCGGGCCTATGTGCTTTGCGATGACGCAGTGGTGGGCGCGCCCATGGTGGCGGCGGAGGCCTGGCAGAGCGAGGGCAACGCCCTCACCGGCCCGGCGCCGCAGGTGACGGGTTCCCGCCCGCCGGACGAGGTGGAGCTTGCCACCTGGCTGCTGCCCGCGGGGCGGCACTATTTGACGGTGGCCGGACCGCACTTCCGGCCCGGGGGCACGCTGCAGTCGCTCACGCTCCGCGCCCTCCCCACCGCCGTGGAGGAACCCCTCTACCGCTTCGCCCTGCTTTCCGACACTCATCTGTCCGAGGGCCGAGCGACGTGGATGAATGTGAAGATGGACGGCCCGTCGAAGGAGGAGTTCGCAGCCACGCTGGCCCTGCTGCAGCAGGAGGGCCTGCGCTTTGCGCTTCTGGCCGGAGACATGACCGACAGCGCCCGTCGCGGCCAGTTCGAGGCGCTGAAGGAAGTGCTTGGGGGCGTGCAATTGCCGGTCTACGGCTGCATCGGGAATCACGACTCGTATCTGGCCACCTCGCGCGCTGACGTCCTGGAGCTGTGCCCGCAGTTGTTCCCCGGTGGCGCCACCGACTACGTCTTTTCGGAGGGGCCACTGCGGTTCATTGTCCTGGACGGCTCCCACTGGAGGGACAAGAGCGGGCGGTTCGTGGACCATTACGACGCCGCCGACTGCGGAGGGATCGGGGTCCGGCCCGAGCAGGTCCAGTGGCTCGAGGAGGAGCTGGCGCGGGACACCCGGACGCCCACGGTCTTCGTGTGGCACTATCCTCTGGTCTGTCGGGGCGGGCTGTCTTCCTGCGGGTACAAACTGCCGGCCTCGTCCACCGGTCGCGAGTTGCTGGAGGTTCTCCAGAAGGCCCCTAACGTGGTGGCCACGCTGTGCGGACATACCCACTGGAATGAGCACAACCCCCGGGAGGGGATCGTCCATGTGGTCAACCCGGCCTTCTGCGAATGGCCCAATGCCTATCGCGTGTTCCGGGTATACCAGGACCGGATGGAGTGGGAGTTGCGCCAGGTGTCCAACAGGGGCTTTGTCCGGGAGTCGTTCGTTCCGGAAAAGGCGCTGTCGTGGATGATCTCCACGGCGGCCGATGACCTGACGGGAACGATACCGTTGCCGCCTGCGGCGGAGCGCTGAGCCGGTCGCGAAGCTCCGCAGCGACGCCGGCGCAGCTTCTGGGGCCGCGGGGCGGGGCCAGGGACGCAGAGCAGCCCTGTGGGCTGTTGGAGCGCACGCCCGCGGCGGGTCTTGCCGCCGCGTTCGCTGCCGTTCGCGGTCACCACCTCCGATCTGGAGCGGATGCCGGCCCGATGACCCCTACCACGCGTGTGGACCTCCACTGCCACTCCGACAAGAGCGACGGCGCCCTGAGCCCCCGGGAGCTGGCCGAGAGGCTGTCCGCCGCAGGGGTGGCTTTCGCCGCGCTCACCGATCACGATACCCTCGAGGGGCTGAGCGAATTCCGAGAGGCCCTGTCGCGCCGAGAGATCGGGAGCATCCCCGGTGTAGAGATGACGGTGCAGTACCGGGGGAGCGAGGCGCACTTGCTGGGGTATGGCTTCGACCCTGAGAGCCCCGAGCTTCGGGCGGCCCTGCAGTCACTGCGCGATGCCCGCGTGCCGCCCACTCAGAGCATCGAGGATTCGGTACGGCTGCAGACGTCGCGCTCCGCGGAGCGGGCGGGTGCCGCCGCGAACGGCAGAATCGGCATCTCCGAGGCGATCGACCTGATCCACGGCGCGGGTGGTCGGGCGTTTCTCGCCCATCCCCTGGTGCTGCAGTCCGACCGTGAGCGGCTCCGCGACATGCTTGTGGAACTCAAGAGCATGGGTCTGGACGGTCTGGAGGCGATCTACGGTCCGTACGCGGAGCCACAGCGCCAGGTCCTGGTTGAGCTGGCCGATGAGCTGGGCCTCGTGGTCAGCGCCGGAAGCGACGGTCACGACCGCCATGACCGTCTCGGTGTGCAGATGCCCACGGAGCGCTGGCGACGCTTCCGCGACGCGGTTTGTTGTGGTCCTACCGGTGGGAGCTTAACAGCGGCGCCTCCGGCTCAGCAGCCCCGGTTCCGCATGCGGCGACGCCACTTCCTGTTCCACGTGGTGTTCCCCACCTTCCTGGCGATGGGCCTGTTCGCGGTGGCGATCTTCGGAGTGTTCTTCCCCGCCTTCGAGCGCTCACTGTTGGACCGCAAGCGAGAGATGATCCGCGAACTGACTCAGTCGGCCTGGAGCATACTGGCCAGCTACGAGAGGGACCATCAGGCCGGCATTCTCAGCGCCGAGCAAGCCCGCGAGATGGCCAAGACACGCATAGAGGTGCTGCGGTACGGGCGCGAGGGCAAAGACTACTTCTGGCTCCAGGACACGCAGCCGCGGATCATCATGCATCCGTACCGCGAGGATCTCAACGGTCGGGACGTCTCGGACTACAGGGACCCCCGCGGTGTCCGCATCTTCGTGGAGTTCGCGGAGGTGGTGCGGAAGAAGCACGAGGGGTACGTGGACTACGTCTGGCAGTGGAAGGACGACCCGAACCGCGTGGCGCCCAAGGAGTCATATGTCAAGGGCTTCGAGCCCTGGGGCTGGATCATCGGCACCGGGATCTACACCGAGGACGTACACAGAGAGATCGCGCTCTTGCAGGGACGCCTGGTCCACGTTTCCGTGGGTATCTCAGTGGTGGTAGCTCTGCTGCTGCTATACGTGCTGAGGCAGTCCCTGCGTCTGGAACGGCAACGTTCCGAGGCCGAGGAGAGTCTGCGTGATTCGACGGAACGCTATCGGTCACTGGTGGAGGCGACGACGGAGGGAGCTCTGCTGGTGCTGGATGGGCGCTGCCGCTACGGCAATCCGGTGCTTCTGAACCTGCTGGGATGCTCCGCGCAGGACCTGGAGTTGCTCGACCTGGAGGATGTCATCCCGCCGGGTGGCGAGAACGAGACGTTCTGGGAGAGTATGTCTGCAGTGGTGTCGTCCGAGGAGGCGGCGGGGGGGCTGGAAGCGGCGCTGCGGCCCCGAGACGGCCGGGCGTTGGAGTGCGTCGTCACCCTTAACCCCATCCTGTTTGGTGGCAGGCGTGGGGTGATCGTGCTCGTCAAGCCTGTGGGGCTCTCCACTCCCGGACCTCAGGACGGGGGACCGGCTGTGACGGGGAGCTCGGGGCTTTTGGAGCAGCTCTCCCATTCGCTGACTGCGGGTGTTTTCCGCGCCACGGCTACGACCCACGGCAGTGTTGTGGCCTGCAGCCGGGCGGCGGCGCGTCTCCTGAGCCTCGGGCCCGACGCCGCGTCCGGGGCGCCTCTGACGCTGGCCGGTCTGTTCGCCGACCCCGCCGCCTACGAGGACTTCCTGTCCGACCTGCGACGAGATGGCTCGGCAGAGTGCCACCTGCACCTGGCCACGGACACCTCCGAGACGACCACCATCGCGCTCAGCGCGGTGCTGCAGACTTCCGCGCCCGGCGAGGGGCCGTTCGTCGACGGTGTGATCCAGGACGTCACCTCTCGCGAGCGGCGGCAGTCCGAGCGGGACGCGCAGATTCGGCGTCTGCAGGCCTCCATGCTGTTTCTGCACGAACCGGTGGGCGACGTGGCCCGCCTGCCGGTGTTCTGCGAGCTGGACTGCTCGGTTCGAGCCGCGGCCGACGCCATGACCGCTCACGCTGCGGCCGAGGTGCTGGTCCGCGCCGGGTCCGGCGAGGTGGTGGGCATCGTCACCGACCGCGATCTGCGCCGCCGAATCATCGCCGCCGCACTGGACCTGCAGACTCCAGTCTACCGGATCATGAGCTCTCCGCTGGTGGCCATCTCAGCCCATGCCAACGTGTACGAGGCCCTGCTGACCATGGAGCAGCACGGGGTCCATCACGTCGCGGTTGAGGATCATGCCGGGCAGGTGACGGGGGTCATCCGCAGCCAGGAGCTGCTACAATTCCACGACTACGGACCCATCGTGCTGACCCGCGACATTGCCCGGGCCGAGACGTCGCGGCAGGTGGTGGCGTCATGCCGCCGCGCACCGGGGCTGGCACGGGTCGTGCTGGACAGCGGCGGGCATCCCGGGCGGGTGACCCACATGCTGACCTCGGCGTGCGATGCGGCGGCCGAGCGGTTCGGGAACCTGGCGGCCACAGAGCCGTGGGCGGGCCGAGAGCCGCTGGGGACCGCGCCGGTCCCCTTTGCCTTCCTCGCCCTGGGCAGCCACGGGCGGGAAGAACTGGTGCTTTCCAGCGACCAGGATAATGCACTGGTCTACGCCGATGCCCCCGGGGAACCCGAAGCACATGCCGCCTACTTCCAGGCCATGGGAGAGCGGGTGTGCGACTGGCTTGCGGAGGCAGGCTACCCGCCATGCCGTGGCGGGGTCATGGCCAAGACCCCCCGGTGGTGTCAACCGATGTCTGTGTGGAAGGGGTATTTCACCGAGTGGGTCCGTCGCGCCGAGCCTCAGGAACTCTTGCAGTTCAGCATCTTCTTCGACTTCCGCGCCGTGTTCGGAGACGGTGAACTGGCGGACGAACTGCGACGTCACGTGCATCAGACCATCGCCGCCCACCCGCTGTTTCTCACTCACCTCTCCCAGCAGGTGCTGCAGTTCAGGCATCCGCTGCGTCTGTTCGGCAGGATCCTGGGCGCGGCTTCGCCGGGGGAGCGTCCGGGTCAAGTGAACCTGAAGGACGCCATGGCACCCATCGTCGCCTTCGCACGGCTGTATGCGCTTCGCCACGGCCTGGAGCACACCAACACCCTGGATCGGTTGAACGCTCTGGAGGAGGCGGGCGCCATCGTCGCCTCCAGCAGGGACGACACCGTTGCCGCCTACGAACTGCTGACGCGTCTGCGCCTGGAGCACCAGGCGACGGCACTTGACACCGGCCAGCCCCCGGGGAACGTGGTGGACTATCGCCGCCTCCGCCCGCCGGACCAGGCGCTGCTCAATCAGGCCTTCGCGCAGATTGGCGCGGTTCAGCAACGCATCGGCCACGAGTTCGGGACCGCTACGTGAGGGCGGCCCCCGAACCGCCGGGTCCATGCTCTCTCAGCAAGGGCTGAGGCCATAGAGGGACGGCCGGCTCTTCCGGTGTAGGGCCCGGCCGGCACCGCGGAGCCGGATGGCGCGCGACACGACGCCGGCAGGGGCGGATTCGGCGGACACCCGAAAAGAGCCACTGCGCCGCGCCTGTGGCGCCCTGCAGACATGATGCGGTCGGTCCAGTGAAGCCCATGGAGGTAGACCATGCCTGTTGCCATCGCGATCCTGGCCGTGCTGTTGTCGACGACTCCCACCTACTGCCAGCAGGGGACCATGGTGTTCGAGGCCGAGGACTACTCCTCACCCGCGAGCGCCTGGGGCAAGGACATCACCCCGGTAGACAAGTGGAACCTGTGGAGCAAGGACAAGGACGCCGAGGCCAAGTGGTCCGGCGGGGTGGTGCTGCAGTCGCCACCGGTGATGGCGGACCGGGAGACGGCGGAGGAGGGGGCCCCCGTTTTGCACACCGTGCTCACCGGTATCCCGGACGGGGCCTGGGTGGTGAGCATCAAGCACGGCCGCGATCTGGGCGTCTCGCTGGATGGGAAGGAGTGGAAGCGGCTTTCGAGCCTGGGCGGCCGTCTGGGGCGGTTCGAGATCACCGGCGGCGAGTTCGAGTTCTGGGTGGATGACCGCTATGCCCAGGAGAGCGGGCCGGGCTTCTCGTACTACGACACCATCACCCTGACGCCCTCGATGCCTGAGGAGAGCGGAGTGTCCAACGGGGGCTTCGAGTTCGGCCAGGACTTCGCCGGCAGCGGTTGGGTATGGTGGTCACGGGGGAATATCGGCTCGGCGGAACTGGTGGAAGAGGCCCACAGCGGCAAGCGGGCGGTGCAGTTCACCCACGAAGGGGAGCGGGACTACGCCCTGAGCAACTCCGGCCGCCTGGATGTGCGGCCGGGCCAGGCCTGGGAGGCCGCGGCCTGGATGAAATGCGAGGACACCGCCGGGGCGGACCTGGCGGTGGTTGCCATGGGCCAGGGGAAGCTGCTCTCCTGGAACATCGCCTCGGACGGCGTCTGGGCGACGGAGGGCTGGAAGCAGGTGAAGGCACGGGCCGATATCCCCCAGGGCTGCGACCAGATCTATGTGCGCATCGTGGGCAGCGGGAAAGCCACGGTGTGGGTGGATGACGTGGCGTTAACCGAAGCGGAGCCGCTGCCGCCTCCGAAGCCCAAGGTGAAGGTGGAAGGCTGGGCCACGGCGCGAGTATGGGAGAAGCTGGACCGGGGTCTGATGGCGGTGCCACTGGGAGAGGGCAAGGTCTATCTGGGCTGGCGCCTGTTGGCCGATGACCCGGCGGACGTGGGGTTCAACATCTACCGCGGTACGGGCCGGATGCGTCCGGTGAAGATCAACGATCAGCCCATTACGAGGACGACGGACTTCACCGACACCGAGGCTCCGGCCGGGATGGATAATACGTACTTCGTGCGCGCGGTGTTCAACGGCCAAGAGCAGACGCCCTCGCAGACCGCCCATATCGAGGCCAACCCCGAGCCCAAGGCTTACCTCTCCATCAATCTGCAGGGCGAGTACACCTTCCAGAAGCTGGGGCTGGGCGATCTCGACGGTGACGGGCGCCTGGACTACGTGATCAAGCAGCCTCAGGACAACATCGACCCCTACTCGCTGTACTGGCAGCCCAGCCCGGATACCTACAAGCTCGAGGCCTATACGGCGGATGGCGTCTTCCTGTGGCGCTACGACATGGGCTACTCCATCGAGCGGGGCATCTGGTACTCGCCGTACGTGGTGTGGGACTTCGACGGCGACGGGAAGGCGGAGGTGGCCGTGAAGAGCGGGGAGGGTGATCCGCGCGAGCCGGACGGTCGCGTGATGAGTGGCCCCGAGTACATCTCGATTCTGGACGGCGAGACCGGTCAGCTCAAAGACCGCGCCGACTGGCCCCATCGCGATCTCATCGGCCGCGGGCCCAATGGCTACAACGTGGCCTCCCGCAATCAGATCGGGGTGGCGTATCTCGACGGCAAGACCCCCTGCCTTTTGGTGGCCCGGGGCACCTACGGCGTCATGGTCCTGGTGGCCTACCAGTTCCATGAGGGCAAGCTGCAGGAACTGTGGACGTGGAGGAACACCGAGGAGACCGAGGGCAACTGGCGCGGCCAGGGCGCTCACTGGATGCACAGTGGCGACGTGGACGGCGACGGCCGTGATGAGGTGGTCTTGGGCTCCTGCGTCATTGACGACGACGGCAAGGGCCTGTGGACCACCGGCCTGGGCCACCCCGACCGCTGCTTCCTGACCGATGCCGACCCGGCCCGTCCGGGGATGGAGATCTTCTACGTAGTGGAGACGGGGCAGCCCACGAACGGTGTGTGTCTGGCCGACGCCGGGACGGGTGAGATCATCTGGGGTACCACGGAGCGTACTTACCATGTGGGGATGGGCATGTGCGCGGACGTGAACCCGATGGTCCCGGGCAGTGAGTGCTGGGCGGGGGAGGACCCCAAGGGCGATCCGGAGGGCGAGCGTTACCACGGCGCCCCGCCCCGCTGGCTGTTCTCGGCCCGGGGCGAGCTGCTGGCCCGGGACGACAAGTCCTATACCAGCTACAACGCCGTGTACTGGGACGGCGACACGCTGCGGGAGATCTGCCAGGGCGGGAGGCTGACGAAGTACAACGGTCAGGTGGTGACCGAGGGGCTCCAGGGCGGGCAGCAGTTCTGGGGCGATATCCTCGGCGACTGGCGGGAGGAGATCGTGACTACGGTGGCCGGAGAGATGCGGATCTACACCACCACGATCCCCGCCTCCGACCGGCGCGTGACGCTCCTGCAGGACCCCGTCTACCGCTACGACGTAGCCCATGAGGCCATGGGCTATACACAGCCACCAGTGACGAGTTATGCCATCACCCAGACCGGCCCGGCCATCTGGCTGGGCAGCTCAGACACGGCCCTGAGGGCCGGGGGCACGACGGCGGTCACGGCGTATCTATCCGCACCGCCGGAGGAGGCGGTCGCCGGCACTTTCACCCTCACCGTGCCCGATAGCCTGAGCGCCACTCCGCAGAGCGTTGAGGTACAGGCAGCGGCCGGCGGGATAGCTCAGGCGGAGTTCCGGGTGACCCTCAACCAGGGGCCTCCCCTGCTGAGCGGCGGGAGGATCTACACACTGCAGGCCAGCTTCGACGGCCCCGAGAGACTGTCGGCTTCGGCGACGATCAAGGCGCAGGAGGAGCTGATTGCTGCAGGGCCGCTCGTCCAGGCGGAGGACTTCAGCGGGCAGGAGGGCGGGGAGGTACAGATCAGGGAGGACAAGGCCGGGGTCGTCGGCGAGTGCTTCTCCCACTGGGACAACCAGGGCCACCGGCTGAGCTGGGAGGTGCAGGTGGATAGAGCCGCCAGGTACCGGGTCGTCCTGCGCTACTGCACCCCGGGCCGCGTGAAGCGCGAGGCCCGGATCGACGACGGCCCCGCGATCGAGCAGACCTTCCACGGAACCGGCGGCTTCGGCGGCGATGCCGGCGACTGGGCCCATGCGGCGCTGAAGGCCGCCGACGGCCAGGACCTCGTGCTCGATCTGGCCGCGGGTACACACACCATCGAGCTCACCAATACCGACGGTGTGGGGATGAATATGGACTACATCGCGCTGGTGGAGATGGGAAGATAGCACGGCTGCGCCGCCGGGCGGCGGTGGAGGACGGGGGCGGTCTCTGTGTGCGGCGCCGAGGCGGGCGCGATCCGAAGGGCGCGCGCCCGCTCCGGCTCAGCCCACCAGCTCCAGAGCGCGCTGGAAAACGGCCAGGCGCCGGGTGGCGTAGACGTCATCGGCATTGCTGCGGCGGCTGAGGCGTTGCTCCAGCGCCGGACGGGCGTAGGCGAGTTCGGCCCGGGCCGGTTCCAGCTCCGAGTCGATGAGGGCGGCGACGGTATAGTTGAAAGGAAACCCGTGCCAGGCGCCGTCCCCGGTGCGGCGATCCCGCAGGCCGCTTAAGCCACCCAGCAGCGAGTCATCCCGCCCCTCGTAGGCTCCCACGGCCAGTGCGCGCCACAGCGCCACGCTGCAGGTGTGGCAGCAGTAGAAGCCGGGGCGCTCCGTGCTGTCGGGCTGCAGTTGCTTGAGCAGCCGGAGTCCCATCTCCTCGGTTGCTCGCGCGACGGCCTCGCGCATGAGGGCCACTCCCGCCTCAGTGCCTCCCGCGTGCTCCAGGAGCACCAGGGCACGGAG
>CAYRFY010000267.1:0-1584 GCA_964423635.1 uncultured Armatimonadia bacterium
GGGCCGGGGGGGTGAGGTGACGTGAATCGGCGCCTGCCCGGAACCTGCATGATATAGGCTATTGCCCGTGGCCAGCAAACGCCGCGCCTGCCGGGCTTCATCCCGCAAGGCGAGAGCACGGCCCTAAACGCTGCGCCTCGTGCTTCGCATCACACGAAGCCGCCTCGCTCCCTCCCGGTGCAGGCCCCGGGCACCCATGTCCGGGGCCTCTCCTCTTGCGCCCCCGGTTGAGCAGTGCCCCGCGCCCCGAAGGCCAAGGCCACCGCCGTGGCGAATATCCCGTTGGGTTGCCCCACCGATGGGGCAGCTCGGTCCACACGTCGCCCTGCACCCGTCTAGCCCGGAGGTAGCCCCATGAGACGCCCACTGTGGCTCGTTTTGCCGGCCGCACTCTTCATCTGCGGCGGCACCCTCGCCGCCGAGAGACCCCTATACGACGACGTCTTCTTCAAGCCCTGTGAGGATGTGGTCACTCCGCACATCCCCTGGGCCAAGCCCTATGCCCAGGAGAGCCCCCGTGTGCTGTTCATCACCCACCGCAACGCGATGCGAGAGGTGATCGAGATTGCCCAGCGCCTGGAGATGACCTACGAGGTCTTCGCCTGCGAGGCGCCGGAGAAGTTCGGCGAGACGGGTCTGGGCGTGGATTCGAGCTGGAAGCTGATCCGCGGCAACTCGGCGGAGGAGCTGACCACCAGTCTCCTGGAGACCCTCGAGGCCGACTATGACGTCATCGTCATCGGCGACCTGAAGTGGGACATCCTGCCCATCTCCTGCCGGTACGAGATTCTCAAGAAGGTCAAAGCCGGCACCGGCCTTGTCGGCCGGATTCGCGGCGGCTACGACCCGTACCTGGGCAAGATACTCAAGACCTCCGATTTCGCGTGGAACTGGGCGCTGTGGAGCGGCGCCGCTCAGGGAGTCGAGGACTACTTCGGTATCGGAGTGTTCGAGGGGGGCGTGGACCGCGAGGTTGCGCACAGCGGCGGCACATCGCTGCGCATCGAGGGCAAGCAGGTGACCAAGGGAAGCCGGGAGGCGGCCCGGGCGGGCTATCACCCCGGCTCGATCCAGCTCGAGCCGGACACCGAGTACGTCTTCTCGGCCTGGACGCGAACCGAGGGGCTCACCAATGGCCAGGCCCAGGTGAGCCTGCACCCGCTGCCGGTCGCGCTCTCTGTCCCGGCCGGCGACGACTGGGTGCGCACCGAAGTCCGCTTCAAGACCACCGCGGACGTGCATAGCACCGGCGTATACATCCTCAACTACCAGGTGGGCACCGTCTGGTACGACGATCTGAGCCTCACCGAGGTCGGAGACGACAACAACCTCCTGCCCAACCCGAGCTTTGAGGTCGCCCCCGAGCCACCGGCGGCGCTCACCGCCGGCGTTCCCTTCAAGTCGCTCCCGGCTTTCTCGGCGGCCGGCGATGTAGGCGAATTTGGCTCCTCCACCTTCCAGGTGGAGCAATTCGGCGAGGGACGGATCGGGCTGGTCAAGTACGGGCCTCCGGGACATCAGATGATGACCCCGGGCCCGCGGGGCTCCCTGCGAGACTGCCGCTCGGACTATGACTACTATCTG
>CAYRFY010000267.1:1594-6147 GCA_964423635.1 uncultured Armatimonadia bacterium
GGGCCGGAGCCGAGCCACCCGTGCACTTGAGCGCCCCGGCACCGAGCGTAACGCTGGACCGCGGGCAACAGCCGCTGGAGCCGCTGCGGTGGACCGCCGGGGCGCAGAGTGCGATGGCCGACATCACCGCTCAGGTCGTGGTGCGTGACCGGCTCGGCCGTCCGCTGCATGAGGCCTCCTGGCCCCTGGACATCAGGGCCGGCGACAACCGTATCGCCGTGGAGCTTCCCGCCCTGCCCCGCGGGGACCTGATCGCCGACCTGTGGCTCAAGTCCGGAGAGCGGGTGATGGACTTCGCCTCCATCGGCCTGCAGGTGCAGTCGGCCACGGGCATCGGGGCCCTCAGCCTGGACAAGGACAGCTTCTCGCTGGGTGAGGCCCTGGTGGGCAAGGTGGCGGTGGAGGGAGCACTCGAGGGGCTCTTGGTGCGCCTGACGGCCACGGACTTCTACGGCCGTCTGGTGGCCGATGAGACCGTGCCCGCGGCGCCCGAGACGGCGTTCTCGCTTCCGATGCCGCCCGCGCTGTCTCTGGCCGGGCGTCTGGAGGCCGAGCTCCTGCGAGATGAGCAGATCGTCGACCGCCGCCATTGCGACTACACCATCAACAACCTCAACCCCGACCACCAGGACGTGGAGTTCGTGATGTGGATGGACTATCCAACCGACTTCATCGGCCCGATGATGGCCGAGGAGTTCACGCGCAACGGGATCGACGCCCAGTACGGCGGCAGCCTGGGGTATGCACCCTTCGCCAATCAGTGGTGGCTGCCGTATGCCACGCGATTCGTGGATACCAAGACCGACTGGTACCAGCCCCAGCCCACCCGGGAGCAGGGCGACCTCGTCCGCGACCCGTGCCTCACCGACCCGGAGTACCGCGAGAGCGTGAGAGAGAAGCTCACGACTGTGGCCACCACGGGCCTGCGAGTGGGGACCTCGGACTTCACCCTGGGAGATGAGAACCACTTCGTCGCCGGTGCCCATGACCTGTGCTTTTCCGACACCTGCGTGGAGCACTTCCGGGGCTGGGCCAGGGAGAGCTACGGGTCGCTGGAGGCTCTCAATGAGTCTTGGGGCAGTGAGTTTGCCGACTGGTCCCAGGTGAAGCCCAAGACGCTCAAGGAGTGCGAGGAGACGGGGAACTACGTGCCCTGGGTGGACCATCGGCTGCACATGGAGAGCGTCTGGGCCGATATCCACGACTTCAGCCGGCAGGTGATCAAGCAGGTAGTGCCCGGCGCCCGCGTGGGTTACGAGGGCTCCGACACCCACCTTTCCAGCTACCAGGCCGCCGACTACTGGAAGCTCTCACAGGCCATGGACCTGAACAACATCTACTATCGTGACTTCATGTCCCTGGCCTGGTACGACTTCGCCCCGGAGGGCATGCTCTACGGCGGCGGCTGGTTCGGCGGCTACCCGGGCAACCGCAATGAGCCGTTCATGCGCTGGTTTCCGTGGCGCACGCTGCTGAAGGGCGCCAACAGCTTCTGGGTCTGGGCGGGCTACGGCCACGCGGGTGCCGTGATGGCCTTCGATGTCTCCCTGTACCCGTTCTTCCAATCCGCCTGCGAGGAGGTGGCCCAGATCGCCGCGGGGCCCGGCAAGCTGCTGTCCACGGCCCAGCGTCGCCACGACGGCATCGCCCTGCTGTACTCGGCCTCCAGCCTCCACGTGGGGACCACCACCCCCGGGTTCCCGGGCCTGAATGACACGCTGGACGCCATCGTACGCCTGCTGCATGACAGCGGCCTGGAGTGCCGGGTGATCTCGTACCAGGAGCTGGCCGAGGGCAAGGTGACCGCCGATGAGTTCAAGGCCCTGATCCTGCCCGCTGCCCAGGCGCTGTCGGAGGCCGAGGTGGCGGCGGTAACGAGCTTCGCCCGGAGCGGTGGGCACGTGATCGCCGACCTGCGGCCCGGAATTGCCAACGAGCACGGCAAGCCCTACGACAAGCCGGCGCTGGACGAGCTGTTCGGCATCACCCAGGGGCCAGAGTTCGAGAAGCTGACCCTCGACTCCGGCGAGCTCGGTCTGGGGGCCGTGCCTGCGGACGGCTCGCTGAAGACGGCCGGCGGCCGGGCGGCAACGATTGTCGAGGGCACGCCGCTGATGGTCTCCAATCAGGTGGGACAGGGCGAGACGCTGCTTCTGAACTTCTCCCTCAACGCCTACCTCGGACTGGGCAAGGGCGGCGGCGGCGACTTCGCCGGCTGGGAGGAAGGCGCCGCATATCGCACGTTCCTCGCCGGTCTCATGCAGCGGGCCGCCGTCACCCCCGCGGTCACCATCGAGCCGGTCGCTCCCTATGTGGAGGTGTCGCGGTTCACCAACGGCCGGGCGGAGTACGTGGGGATCGTGCAGGGCCTGCCGCGGGCGGCCATCGACTATACCAACAAGGTGGCCCCGGTTCCGGGCCCCCAGGAGGTTACCATCCACCTGGGGCGCACCGCCTATGTCTATGACGTCCGTGGCCGCAGGTATGTCGGACACACCGACAGGGTCAAGACGCAACTGACCCCGGGCGTGGCGAGTCTCTACGCCCTGATGCCGTATCCGGTGGAGGAGATCGAGGTGGAGGCTCCCGAGCGGGTGGAGCCGGGCGCCGCGGTGCCCGTCAAGCTGGGCCTGAAGGCCGAAGGGGCCCTCGGCGACCACGTGCTGCGGCTGGAGGTCACCGGCCCCGACCAGCAGGAGCGCGCCCACTATTCCCAGAACATCCTGGCCCATCAGGGCGCCGCAGAGACCACGGTGCACCTGGCTCTCAACGACGAGCCGGGCCCGTGGACCATCCATGTGACAGACGTGGCCACGGGCGTGGCCACGGCGGCGCAGGTGAATGTGGAGGCCGGGCGATAGGTGGTCCGGGTCTTGTGACATCGACAAGGTGGGCTACACCGCGTGGCGATGCCGGCACGGTGGCCCCGGAGCCTGTACGCTCCCGGCACCGTGCTGGGACGAAGCAAAGTGGTGCACAACAGGAGGCCAAGCATGAGATACCTCACTTTCGCCCTCTTCATGGCACTGGGCACCCACGCCCTGGCCGACGGGCAGAGGCTTCATTACCCCTGCCACCGGCCGGCCTCGGCCCCGACCATCGACGGCGATGTGACGGGCGACCCGGCCTGGACGACGATCCCTTCCGTCACGGGGTTCCGTGTGCTGGGTGCCGATTACGCCCAGGCCAAGCAGACCACGGCCTGGCTGTGCTGGGACAATGAGGTCATCCACGTCGCCGTGGTCGCCGAGGAGCCCGACGCCGGCGAGCTGCAGCCCGTGGCAACGGATGGCGGCTGGACCTGGGGAGAGGACAGCATCGAGGTGTTCATCCAGCCCGGCGGGCAGGGCCAGGCCTATCAGATCGGTGTCACGACCGCCGGAGCCAAAGGCAGCGGCGCCGGCAACCCCGATATCACCGCCTGCCGCTCGGCGGCCGCGATCGGCACGGACACCTACAGCATCGAGCTGTCCATCCCCTACGGGGTGCTGAATGCCAGGCCCCCGGCGGATGGTGACACCTGGCTGGGCACAATTTGCCGCAATACCTTCATCATCACGTCCGGGGGAGACAAGTTCACCACCTGGGCCCCGCTCCAGAACGCCTTCCTCGAGCCTGAGAACTACGGGGAGATTGAGTTCGCGAGCGGAACACTCACCCCGGAGCAGGCCGCGGCCGCCACCGCGGCCATGAGCGCCGAGTACAGGGAGCGGCTGATCGGCAAGCTGGCCGACGCGGCGGAGCGCATGGAGCAGTACGTGGGGGATCTGCGAGAGGCCGCCTCGGACCGGCGATTCCGCCGGGAGGCGCTGCGCATTCTGCGCCAGTGGCGCCGGCTCAAGGGCACGCAGGAGCAGGGCCAGGGCGCCGCAACGGCGGAGGTCCGCAAGGCCCTGAGCGGAGTGGACGCCATGGTGGCGGCGGCCTATGAGCTGAAGTATGACTATCTGCTGACACGACTCACCGACGACCGCTGAGCGCCGGGACACCGGGGCTTCCGAGCCTGACGGCAAAGCCCCTGCAGACCCCTGGATACCCGCGGCCGGGTGACGTCCCGTGGTTCGTCGCGTCTTGAGTGCGGAGCAGACACATTCATAGGACCATGACGACACTTATCCTACGCGTTTCGAGCTATGGCTACGAGGCACGTAGGCGGCCCAATTGGCTTAGCCGACAGGCTCCTGCGCCTTGGGAGCCGCGAAGACGTCCCGGCTCGTGCCATCCTGGAGCGCCGGCGCCGCAAGCGCCGCGGAATGACACGAGCCGGGCCGGCCGCGAAGATGTCATCCCGAGCGTCAACTTCGCGCAGAGCCGGAACGACACACGGCCCACGGCCGCCGTCTCTCGCCTCTGCGCCGTCACGCCTTGGGTTGCCGTTCTCCCTGTGACTCCGTGTCTCCGTGGTGAGATGTTCGTCGTCGTCTCTCGCCGTCTCTCGTCGTCTCACGCCTCTGCGCCGTCACGCCTTCTATTGCCGTTCTCCGTGTGACTCCGTGTGCTCCGTGTCTCCGTGGTGAGATGTTCGTCGTCGTCTCTCGCCGTCTCTCGTCGTC
>CAYRFY010000267.1:6247-8339 GCA_964423635.1 uncultured Armatimonadia bacterium
GTCGTCTCTCGCCGTCTCTCGTCGTCTCACGCCTCTGCGCCGTCACGCCTTCTATCGCCGTTCTCCGTGTGACTCCGTGTGCTCCGTGTCTCCGTGGTGAGGTGTTCCTCGCCGTTTCTCGTCTTGCTCTCGTTGCTCGTCGCTCTCCGCCCTCGTTGCTTCCACCACTCTGCTGAACTGCTGGTGATACAGCGTGGCGTACAGCCCCCCGCGCCGCAGCAGTTCGTCGTGCGAGCCGGACTCCACCACGCGGCCCTTGTTGAGCACCACGATCTTGTCCGCCGTCAGGATCGTGGACAGCCGGTGGGCGATGATGATCGAGGTCCGGCCCTTGAGCAATACCTCCAGCGCCTCCTGGATCAGGTGCTCCGAGGTGGCGTCCAGGTTGCTTGTGGCCTCATCGAGGATCAGGATTTTGGGGTCCTTGAGCAGGGCTCGGGCGATGGCGACCCGCTGCTTCTCCCCGCCCGAGAGCCGAAAGCCCCGGGAGCCCACCGTGGTGTCATAGCCCTCGGGCAAAGCCTGGACGAAGTCGTCGATATTGGCGGCCCGGGCCGCGGCGATGATCTCTTCCTCCGTGGCGTCGGGCCTGGCGTAGAGCAGATTGTCGCGCAAAGTGGCGTGGAACAAGAAGGTGTCCTGCGTCACGGCGCCCATGTGGGTGCGGAGGCTCTCCTGCGACAGGTCTCGCAGGTCGTGGCCGTCCAGGGTGATGACCCCGTCGGCGGGGTCGTAGAAGCGGGGCAAGAGGTACGTGAGGGTCGTCTTGCCCGCCCCGCTGGGGCCGACGAGAGCCACTCTCTGCCCCGGCAGGGCCTCGAAGGACACGCCTCGTAGCGCCGGCGCCGGCTCGGGCGGCTCGGCGGGCTGCTGGTCCGGGTCGCCATTGGCCGCTTGAGGTCGGGGCGCCTGGGGGTAGGTGAAGCTCACACCCTCGACGCAGATGTGGCCGTCGACGGTCTCGAGATCCTTGGCGTCGGACTTGTCCTCCACGTCGGGCTTGGTGTCGAGGTAATCGAAGATGCGCTCGAAGACGGCCAGGGCGCCCTGAACATCCACGTACACATTGGCGAGCTGGGCGAAGGGTCGGTAGAGATTGGACAGGTAGGCGACGAAGGCGATGATGGTGCCGATCGAGAGCCTGCCGGCGATGGCGAGGTGACCGCCGTAGAGGTAGATCAGCGCCGGGCCGGCGACGCTGATAGTGGCCAGAGCCATGAACAGCCACCTGCCGGCCATGGCCTGCCGGACGGTGAGCTCGAGGACCTTCCGATTACGGTCTTCGAAGGTCTGGGCGTCGGCGCCGGACTGGCCGAAGAGCTTGGCCAGCATGATGCCGCCGATGTTCAGGCGCTCCTCCATGAAGGCCACGAGATCGGCCTGGCGCTCCTGGGTCTCCTGTGACAGTCGGCGGCGCACGCGGCCGACCAGCTTAGTGGGGAGGTAGAACGCCGGGACGATCACCACGGCCAGCGCCGCCAGGCCCGGGTCCATGGTGAAGATAACCGTCACGGTGGCGATGAGGCGGAACACATTGCTGACGATGGCCACCAGCGTCCCGGTGGCCACGCCCTGCACCGCCGCCACATCGTTATTGAGCCGCGAGACGATCTCACCCGCTCGGGTGACGGTGTAGAAGCCCAACGACTGCCGCTGCAGGTGGCCGTATAGCTCATTGCGCAGATCGAACATGATGCTCTGGCCGATCAGCGTATTGAGGTAGCTTTGCAGCACACCGATCAGCCCGCTGCTGAGGCTGAGGGCGACGATGGCGCCGACCATGGTGTACAGCAAATGCGGGTTCTTCTCCGGGATGGCGTGGTCGAGAATACTGCGCACGCAAAGCGGGGGCAGCACATCCAGGCCGGCGGTGGTGGCAATGCACAGGAACACGACAATCCACTTGGGCCAATAGGGGAGCAGATAGCGCGCCGCGCGCTTGAGCCTCTCCTTGTCGATCTTGATCGGGTCGTGGTCGAACCCCGCAGCGGCGGTGCGATGCATGCCATAGGTTCGCCCGAAGCCGCCAAAGGCCCGTTCTGGTCCCATCCCGCGCATTGGCAGTATCTCCACTCATGAAGTCGTCGGCCGG
>CAYRFY010000267.1:8439-10231 GCA_964423635.1 uncultured Armatimonadia bacterium
CGTCGGCCGGGGGGATCGCCGGTCCCCCGGGCTCGTTCATTCCCGGCGGTCGGCCGTCCAGCAAACGCGATCCCTTTTGTATGAGTGTCTCCTATGGACCGGAGGTTACTCCAGAAGCCTGGTACGAAGCAATGGGGCCCACGGCGTCGTGGCCGCCGCAAAGATCGATCGGTGGGCTTGCCGGCGCCGCCGGTCGCGGGCCGGGCGACAGACGCTGGATGCCGGATGGCGGACGGAGGAGGTCTATCTTGCGCCGTGGTGAAATCCGGCGTATCTTGTTGCTGTGCGCCCGATCATGCCAAAGAGGCCACTCTCGCCATGACTTACACCGACACCGCTGCTGCCCGAATCAGTCTCGACGCCCTCAATCGCTGCGGCGAGCATCTTGCCGCCGGCTACATGGGCCGCCCCGACGCCACGCCGGTCATCCGCTTCGCCGCCGCCGTCGCCGAGCACCTTGCCCACGTCGACCTCCCGGCATATGGCGCCGAGGCCCTCTACCCCTGTGGGCCGTCGCTGTACTTCTCTGGTGCCGCCGCGGAGCTCCACTACTCGGCGGGCATCACGTACAACGAGGCGGCGTTGCAGGCAAAACTCGCCGACGCCGACGAGGAGACCCGCGCGGCTCTGCTCGCCGTCCGGGAAGCCCTCGCCGACTACCCGCGCTTCGGCGGCTACACCCACAGCATCCCCAACTATCGGCGCATCATCACCGAGGGCCTCGAGAGCTATTCGGAGCGCATCGAGCGCACGCTGGAGATCGCCGAGCGCAGGGGCGAGCAGGACCGCGTGGAGTTCGGCCACGCGATGCACACCGTGCTGGAAGCCATCCGCACCCTGCACGGCCGGGTCCTGGCCCATCTGGCCTCGGCACAGGTCGAGGGGCCTCAGCAGGAGCAGATGCTTGAGCGACTCATCGAGGCCCTGGCGCAGGTGCCCTTCTCTCCGGCCCGCAGCTTTTACGAGGGCATCGTTGCCATCAACTTCATTCTCTATGTGGACGGGCCCGACGACCTGGGCCGCTTCGATCAGGACCTGTGGCCGCTTTATCAGGCCGACATCGCCTCCGGCGCCCTTGCCCGGGAGCAGGCTCTGGAGTGGGTGGAACAGGTGTGGGAGAACATCGACGTCACCGGCGCCTGGAACGTGGCCCTCGGCGGACTGTTGCAGGACGGCACCTCGGCCATCAACGACCTGACCCACGTCTGTGTCGAGGCCGGGACGGGCAGAAGACGGCCCAACCTGGCGCTGCGCCTGCATCGCGGCGCGCCCGATAGCATCTGGGACAAGGCCCTGGACAGCATCGCCGCCGGCGGTGGCCTCCCGGCCCTGTATAACGAGGATGCCTACATCGGCGCCATCCGGGAGGCCCACCTGGGGGTCTCTGAGGCCGATCTGCCGGACTTCGCCTTCGGCGGCTGCACGGAGCTGATGATCCACGGCAAGAGCAATTGCGGCTCCCTGGAGGGAGACATCAACCTGCCCCAGGTGCTGGTACAGTCCCTGGACGAGCACCTGGCCGGGACGGAGAGCTTCGAGGAGTTCCTCGCGGCCTACAAGGGCGATCTCGTGGCCCACATTCGGCGGCTGACCCGGGAGTGGAACCGCAATCAGGAGGGCAAGAGCCGCTTTCAGCCTCAGGTGATCCGCAGCCTGCTCATCGACGACTGTATCGACAACGGCCGGGAGTACAATGCCGGTGGCGCCAGGTACAACTGGTGCGTGGTGAACGTGATGGGGCTGGCCAATGTCATCGATTCCCTGGCGGCGCTGAGACAGGTGGTTTTCGAGA
>CAYRFY010000268.1:0-10196 GCA_964423635.1 uncultured Armatimonadia bacterium
GGGCGCTCTCAGAATGACATTCCCGGCGAATGCGGGGTTTTCGGCCGCACCTCTAGTACCGTCGCTTTGGCAGGGCGCGCACAAGCCCCTCCAGCTCTGCGATGACCCGGCTATCCGCCGTCGCCGCGGCCTGCAGAGCCGCCACGGCCCGGGAGACGTAGCTCTCCACCTGGGCCTGCGTCTGCGCCTCGCCGCCGCCACTGCTGACTAGCTTCTGTACCTGCTGCAGGTCTCCGGAGGGCTCTTCCCCGGCGCGGAAGGCGCTGAGGGTCCGGCGGAGTTCCTCGGCAACAGGGGAGTGCAATGCCACCGCCAGAGGGTACGTGAGTTGGCCGCTGGCGATGTCCTGCCCCGGACGCTTGCCCAGTACGTCCTCATCTCCATAGATGTCGAGAAGGTCGTCGGTGAGCTGGAAGGCCATGCCGTAGCTCTCGCCGTAGTCCCAGAAGGCCTGGGCGATTTCGGCGGCGGCCCCCACGCTGAGGGCGCCCAGGCGGCAGCAGGCCGCCAGGAGGCCGGCGGTCTTGCCGCGGGCCACGCGCAGGCAGTCCTCAGGGGCGAGGGTGGCGCCGGCCCCGCGGGCGAGATCGCCTTCGGTCAGGCACATGTCCATGGCGACATGGGCGAGGATCTCCAGATAGTCCCTGTCCTTGAGAGAGTTGAGTTCCCAGTAAGCGCGGGCGGCCAGATAGTCGCCGGTGAGCACCGCCACGCGGTTGCCCCATTGGGCACGGACGGCAGGGGCACCGCGGCGGACGGTGGCCTCATCGACGACGTCATCGTGCATCAAGGAGGCCAGATGCATGACTTCCACGGCCGCAGCGATGCCCTCTGAGTCCTCGTTGGGCTCGGCCACCGCCCGGGCGCAGAGCAGGACCAGAAGCGGCCTCAGGCGCTTGCCACCCGCTTCCACCGCTCCACGCGCCGCCTGGCCCAGGATGCTGGCCTCGGGGCCGCAGATGCGCAGGAGCCGTTGCTCGACCGCCTCGAGCTGCTCGGCCACCAGCAGACGGGAGCGCCGGTAGGCCTCGGGCCGGGATGTCTCGCGCTCATTGTGCTCAGGCATTCAGGATGGCTCTCGGTCGGCGGAATCGGGGGTATGGGTGAGGCAGAAGGACAGCAGCTCCAGATGGCTGGTCATGTCGACGCTGCGGATCACCACGGGTGGCGAGGCCGTCACCTGCACCGGCGCCAGGTTCAATATGCTCCGCACGCCCGCGGCCACCAGGCCGTCCACCACGGACTGCGCCGCCGCCCCCGGCACCGCCACGATCCCCTGTTCCGCCCCGGTGCTCTGCACCACCTCATTGAGACTCTGCATCGGCAGGATCTTCTGGCCATACAGGCGATGGCCGATCTTGGCCGGGTTGTTGTCCAGCACCGCCACGATCCGGAAACCCCGAGCCTCGAAGCCCGGATAGCCTACCAGGGCCGCACCGAGGTTGCCGGCGCCGACGAGGATCACCCTGCGCTCGTGCTCCACGCCGAGGATACGCATGAGATGTACCCGCAGGTCGCTGACCCGGTAGCCCAGGCCACGCCGGCCGAAATCCCCGAAATACGAGAGGTCCTTGCGCACCTGGGCGGCATTGACGTTGGCTCTCTCACCGATCTCCGACGAAGACGCCGTCTGCCTGCCCTCGCGCTCGAGCTGGCGCACGATGGTCAGGTAGGTGGAGATGCGCCCAACGGTCGCTTCAGGAATGTCGAATTGCCAGGGCATCGGGGCACCAGTTAGCAGGAGTCGGCGGGTATGGCCGGTGAGGTTCGTCGGTTTGCTCGGTGGGGCGCCGGGCTCCGCTGTCGCGGGGATCAGTGGATCAGTGAAGCCATCTGCGCCATGTCCACCAGCCAATTGGGGAAGATGAAGACCAATACGGTCCCCACTCCGGTGAGAAGCAGCGTCAGGCGCAGCGACGGCGGCGCGGTGGGAAGACGGAGGCCCTCGCGCTTGTCGAAGTACATCAGCCGCGCGATATTCATGTAGTAGTAAAGTGAGATGACGCTATTGACGATCCCCACCACCGCCAGCCAGGCCCAGGTGTGTGATTTGATCGCCGCGCCGAAGAGATACAGCTTGCCCAGGAAGCCGGCCGTCGGCGGGATGCCGGTCAGCGACAGCAGCAGGATCACGGTCATGGCCGCCAGGGCCGGGGCCGTCCTGGAGAGGCCCGCGAAGCGGTCGATGTCCGATGACCCGCCGCCGCGCTCCAAAACGATGGCCACCGCGAACAGTCCCAGGTTCATCAGCAGGTACGCCACCAGGTAGACCACGACGCCCCGGATACCCCACAGCTCCCCGGGGCCGACGACGAAGCCGATCAGCAGATACCCTGCATGGGCGATGCTGGAGTAGGCCAGCATGCGCTTGATATTGGTCTGCCGCAGGGCCAGGAGATTGCCGCCGAACATGGTGATTGTCGCCAGGACGGCCACCACCATCTGCCACGGGAAGTGCAGGGCGGGCTCCAGGTCCCAAAACAAGCGGAAGAGGACAGCGAAGCCGGCGGCCTTCGGCCCTACTGAAAGCAGCGCCGTGACCGGTGTCGGGGCTCCCTCGTACACGTCCGGGGCCCAGAAGTGGAAGGGCACCATGCTGATCTTGTACCCGATGCCCGCCAGGGTCATCAGTACGCCGAGTACGGCCGTGAGAGCCAGTCCGCCGCCACGCTCCGGCTGCATGAGGTTCTGGGCGATCACGGACAGGTTGGTGGAGCCGCCGGCGCCGTACAGCAGGGTCATTCCGTAGAGCATGACGGCCGAGGCCGCGGCTCCAAAGATGAAGTACTTCACCCCGGCCTCGTTGGACTTAGGGTCTCTCTTGCGCCAGGAGACCAGCAGGTACGAGGTCAGGCTGACCAGCTCGAAGGACAGGTAGATAGTCACAAGGTCGCGGGCGCCGGCGAGCAGGCACATACCCAGGACCAGGAAAACCACGAAGGCGAAGTACTCGCCGTAGGCCTCGGTCTTGCGGAAGAAGTCCACGCTGAGCAGGATGACCAGGGCGCCGCAGGCCAGGAAGATGAGCTTGAGGATCGCGGAGAAGCCGTCGATGGCGAAGCTTCCCACGAACTCGGTGGTCGTCTCGGCGCCCAGGAGCCCGAGGACAGGCCGCGCGCAGGCGACCAGCCCGATGAAGGCCACCGCGGGGCCGACGAAGGCCGCCCGCCGGGGCAGCAGGAGGTCCAGGACAAGCACCAGAAGGGCCAGTCCGCAGAGCCAGAGTTCGGGGATGAAGACGCTCAGGTCCTGATAGGGCATTACAGGCGCACGCAATCTTGCAGAATTGATGTGTATTGACAGCGATCAAAGCAGCGGCGGCTACATTCTAGCGGCTGCCGCAGAGACCTTTGCCGTTGCCGTAGATCGGCCGTAGCTCCCGCAGGGCGGGACCGTGGCCGCCGACTCGCGACTCGCCGACCCGCGACTACCCCAGAGGTATTGCCGCCTGGATGGCCGGCCCGGCGCCCTGCATGAGCATGACCAGGCTGACCATGGCGTTGTTGATAAGGTTGATGACCGGCATCGGGTAGATGCCGATGGCCAGCATCAGGATGCACAGCGGCACGGTGGCCGCCAGCTCGCCGCCGTCGATGTCCTTGAGCGACTGCCACTGGATATTGACTTCACCCAGGAACGCACGCTGGATGACCATCAGGAAGAATGCGGCAGTGATGACGACGCCCAGCAAAGAGAGCCCGGTGAGCAGCGGGTAGGTGCCGAAGGCGCCGATGAAGACCATGAACTCGCCCACGAAGCCGGAGAGACCCGGGAGGCCCAAGGAGGCGAAGCAGGCCACCATCATGACACCGGCGTAGACGGGCATGGTCTTGGCCAGGCCGCCGAAGGCGTCGATGTCTCGAGTGTGGGCGCGGTCGTAGATGACCCCGACAAGGAAGAACAGAGCTCCGGTGATGATACCGTGGTTGAACATCTGCAGGACCGCGCCGTTGAGTGCGGTAGTGCTCGATGTCACCAGTCCGGGCATGGCCGCGGCACCGGCCGCGGCGGCGATCCCCAGCATCACATAGCCCATGTGGTTGACCGAGGAGTAGGCGATGAGCTTCTTCAGATCGGTCTGTGCCATGGCGCACAGTGCCCCGTAGATGATGCTGATCACGCCCAGGACGGCCAGGACCAGGGCGTATTTCTGGCATTCGTGGGGCACGATCGGCAGGCTGACGCGCACGAAGCCGTAGGTTCCCATCTTCAGCAGGACGCCGGCGAGGATGACGCTGCCCGCCGTGGGTGCCTCCACGTGGGCGTCGGGAAGCCACGTGTGGAACGGAAACAGGGGCACCTTGATGGCGAAGCCCAAGAACAGGCCCCAGAAGACCAGGCCGCCCCAGATGCCGGCGCGGGCCATGGGCATCTGCCGGGCCAGCTCCAGCATGTCGAAGGTGTGCGGGGTGGAATGGAAGTACAGGGCCAGGATCGCCAGCAGCATACCGAGACTGCCCACGAGGGTGTACAGGAAGAACTTGATGGCGGCGTACTCCCGGCGTGGGCCGCCCCAGATCCCGATGAGGAAGTACATGGGGACGAGGCTGACTTCCCAAAACACGTAGAACAAGAAGAAGTCCAGGGCGCAAAACACGCCCAGCATGCCCGTCAGAAGCAGCATGAAGAAGGCCATGTAGTCCCGGACACGGTGCTCGATCCGCCACGAGTACAGGACGCAGAGAAAGGTCAGGAGGGTGGTCAGGACGATGAGCGGCATGGACAGGCCGTCGACACCCACGTGGTAGTTGACATTGAAAGCCTGGATCCACGGGACATTGATCTCAAGCTGCATGCCCGACTTCGGGTCGAAGGACAGCACGGCTGCCAGCGACACAAGCAGCGTCAGGCCCGAGAAAACCGCGGCCACCCAGCGGATCGCAGTATGCTGCTCCTTCTTCATCAGCATGATCAGCACCATGCCGACGAGGGGCAGAAAGATCATCGCGCTGAGGATACTAGACATCACCCGCAGGCCTCCGAAAGCCGATTAGTGTCTGGTCTGGTGCGTCGCCCGATACCTCTACCCCGACGCCGGGTCAGTAGGTGAGGACGCCGTCCCCGCCGTTGGTCGTTGTCGTGCTCCCCTCGCCTGGGCGGCTGTTCCGCGAAGGAGAGGGCCCGGGGGAGAGGACGCCGTTGCGTCCGCTATCCACCCAGCAGTCCCCTGAGGACCTCCCACACCTGAACCTCGTTGACGATGATATAGACCGTCAGGAACACCGCCGCGGCGATGCCGCAGACGAACATCGCGGCGCCGGAGACGTACTCCTGCACGTGCCCGGTCTGGAGACGGGAGAAAAGCTCCCCCGCCCAGCGCGAAACGTAGCCGCAGGCATTGACGATGCCGTCGACGACGAGGGTGTCAAACAGCCTCGAGCCCCAGCCGAACACCCAGCGCGTCGTCCAGCCCACGCCGTTGACGATGCCGTCGACGATGTAGGTGTCCACCAGGCGGGCGCCCCGGGCGAGCAGGAGTGTCAGGCCCACAGGGATGACCGAGTATAGCTCATCGAACAGGAACTTCTTCTGGGCCAGCAGGTACACCGGATAGAGCGGGACCTTGACCACATTGGGTGAGACGACCTTCCACAGGTACATGCAGGCGGCGATGAGCAGGCCGCCGATGGCCATGAGTGTGGAGATGCCGATGACGGCCCAGTTCGTGTGTGCACCCGCCGTGGCCCCGTGCGCCGTCTCTGCGGTCTCCGGAACGTAATGGATGAAATGGTGGAACAGGTTGCCGCCCAGCCACGGCGTACCTACCCAGCCCAGGAGTACGGCGAACACGGCAAGAACGATGAGCGGAACCGTCATCGTGGCCGGGCTCTCGTGGGCCGTGGACGCTTTCTCGCTTCTGGCTTCACCGTTGAAGGTCACGAAGCACAGGCGGCCCATGTAGAAGGCCGTGAGGAAGGCGCCGATCTCCAGGCCCCAGAAGAACACCCAGTAGCTGGGGTCCTCGAGAGCATTGGTCCAGGCCGCCGAGAGGATCTCGTCCTTGGAGAAGAACCCCGCGAACAGCGGGAAACCCGCCAGAGCCAGCGTCCCCGCCCAGAAGGTGAGGTAGGTGACTTTCATCCGCGATGCCAGGCCGCCCATCCTGCGGATGTCCTGCTCCTCGTGGCAACCGTGGATGACGCTGCCGGAGCCCAGGAACAGGAGGGCCTTGAAGAAGGCATGGGTGATGAGGTGGAAGACCCCTGCGGTGAAGCCGGCGACGCCCATCCCCAGCGCGACCATCATGTACCCGAGTTGCGAGATGGTGGAATAGGCCAGGACGCGTTTGATGTCGTTTTGGACCACACCGATGACGGCGCCCAGGAGCGCGGTAATCAGGCCGATGACGGCGACGACGGTGAGTGCCGGGGCGCCGAAGAGAACGCCGGCCCCCAGCGACCCGTAGAAGAGCGGGAAGAGCCGGGCGACCATGAACACGCCGGCGGCCACCATCGTGGCCGCGTGAATCAGAGCGCTGACGGGTGTGGGCCCCTCCATGGCGTCGGGCAGCCAAGTATGCAGAGGGAACTGGGAGCTCTTGCCGATGGCCCCACAGAAGAGGAACACCGCAGCCGCGCCCAGGGCCAGGAGTGGGATCTCATTGGCGGCGACGGCGGCAAAGGTATCCGAGAAGAGCAGGGTGGGCACGTAGGCGAATAGGATCAGGATGCCGATGGCGAAGCCGACATCTCCCACACGGGTGGTGATGAAGGCCTTCTTGGCCGCATTGGCCGCCGGCTCGCGCTCGAACCAGAAGCCGATCAGCAGGTAGGAGCACAGGCCCACCAGCTCCCAGCCGGCGTAGAGCATCAGGAAGTTGTTTGAAAGGCAGATCAGGAACATCGAGCCGCAAAACAGGGATAGATAGGCAAAGAAGCGGGAGAAGCGACAGTCGCCGTGCATGTAGCCGATGCTGTAGATCTGGATGCAGGTGGCGACGATGCTGACCATGGTGATCATCACCGCGGCCAGCGGGTCCACGAGATAGCCCACGTGGATGACGTGGTGCCCGACCTTGGCCCATTGCACGGCCACATCGCGCGCGGCCGCCCCGAGGATCAGGTCCGTCAGGCAGCCGAGGCTCAGGGGGATCGTGGCGGCAATGCCGGCCACGCCGATCCAGGCGACTTTCTCCCCCATGCGTCGCTGCAGCGCGCTGCCGAAGAAGATCAGTACCGCGCAGGCGGAGAAGGGGATGATTGGGATGAGCCAGGCCAGTGAAAGCATGTTAGTTCGCCAGGTTGGTTATGCGTCCGGCGTTGTGGACAAGGCCACGCGCGGCGTGGGAAAGCGCCCGCCGGTGCCTCGCCCCCGTGCTCGGCGGGCGCTGGTTCGGAGCAGGCATGTCGTCTGAAGCGGCCGAATGGGTGGACCCGCGAAGCGGGGACGGGACCCATCCGGCCCGGCCGGCACCGCCCGCGCCCCTTCCCCTACCACTTCATGTCCGCGGCCTCGTCGGCGTTTGTCAGACCCCGGTTGCGGTACAGGCACACGACGATGGCAAGGCCGATGGCCACTTCGCAGGCCGCCAGACACATGACCATCAGAGCGAAGACCTGCCCGCCGAGGATGGTGTTGAGCACAGGGTCGGCACCCGGCGCCGGGGCGCTGAGGTACCGTGTGAAAGCCACCAGGTTGATATTGGCGGCATTGAGCATCAGCTCGATGCCCAGGAGCACCGCTACCACGTGGCGCCGGGTGATGACGGCGAAAAGGCCCATGCAAAACAGGATCGCGGCCACGACGAGATAGTGGGTCAGCCCGATGGGAGGCGGTGTCATTGGGTGGCTGCCTCCTCCGCGGCCTCAGGCTCGCCGGGCGGCTCATCGGCGGAGGTCGAGAAGGCGTGGGTCCCGTCATCGGCGTCGCGGCGGGCGAGGATCACGGCGCCCACCAGGGCCACTAGAAGCACGATGGAGGCCAACTCAAAGGGCAGCAGATAGCGGGTCAGGAACAGCTCGCCGATGCGCCCGATGTTGTCACCCAGATAGTCCGAAGGGCCCTCGGTCACCAGGGGCCGCCATTGGTGGAACCAGGCGGTCTCGGCGAGGGCGGCGATGATAACCGCCAGCATCATGCCTGCCCCCACGATCCCGGCCAGTACGTGCTGCATGCCGCTGTAGTAGTGCATCACCAGGCGTGTGGCGGGCTCGTACTTGATGGGCACGCGATAGCGCAGGAACCTGGGAAGCCGCTCGCGGGCGTCGTCCTCCAGCAGCATGGCGCCGAAGACGATGAGCACGGCGATGGCTCCCACATAGACGATGAGCTGCATGGCGAACAGAGCGTGGGCGCCCATGAGGGCGAAGATCCCGGCCACACCGAAGAGCGTGGGCAGCAGCCAGAGAGCGGCGTGCAGCACGCGGCGCGCCAGGATCACGCCCAGCGCCGAGCCCAGTGTGAACAGGGCCACCAGCAGGAAGCCGAGTTGTTCGAACCAGTCCTGGGCCGTCATGGGGTCGGCTCAGCCTCTTCCGCCGGTTCCGCGACAGCCGTCTGCACGCGGAGCACGTGGGTGTAGTTCCTGCCGCGTTCCGAGAGGTCTTCCAGGGTGCGGATGAGCTTCCGCGGGTCGCCGTCGGCCTGCTCGTACTCGGGCGTCATGGTCAGGGCCTCGAAGGGACAGGCCTCCACGCACAGGTGGCAGAACATGCACAGCCCAATGTCGATGAAGAAGGCCACGGGCTTGCGTTCCTTGCCCTTCCCTTCAGCCTCCACATGGATGCACCCGTCGGGACAGGCCCTGACACAGCTCATGCAGGCGGTGCACTTGAGCCGTCCGGATTCCGGGTCGGTGAGCAGGGCGAAGTCACCCCGGTAGCCGTCTCGGGGCCTGTAGTTCAGCGCAGGGTCCGCGAAGGGGTAGTTGACCGTGGCCTTCTTCCGAAAGAAGTTGGTCAGGGTGACGGCAAGTCCCTTGCAGATACTCACGGCTCCCGAGAGGATATCGCCCGGGATGCTCTGCGCCGCTGGTCGTCCTTTGTTTGGTGTAGGCATACTCTGGTGTTTCGGCTATCGCCGCCGGTCATCCGGCGTTGGCAATCTGCCACTTCTCATTCGTCGTTGCTGATCTGTCGCTGCTGACCTGCCCGTGCTAGTCTGCCGTTGCTGCCCTGCCGCTACTAATATGCCGTTGGTGGAGCGGGCTTTCCACTCAGATTATGCATGAACGCCTTGGGGCCGCATTTCGCCATTCCCACGTCCGGAACGGTCGAAGTGCTGCCGTTCTCCCCCCTCCTCCCGTCTCCGCCTGCCGTTTGGCGGAGTAAGGGAGAGGGGGGCTGGGGGGGTGAGGCGACGTGAATCGGCGCCTGCCCGGAACCTGCATAATGTGAGTTCCCAGCCCGCTGTCGTTGCCCTCCATGCCGTCGAATGCCGTTGCTCTTGACGCCGTTGCTGTTGACGCCGTCGCCGTTGACTCGCGACTCGCGACTCCCCGACTGGCAACGCGCGTAGACGCGCCGCGTCTACGCGCCCGGCACGACGCTAACGACGACGGTCGCCACCGCCAGGGCGGCGAAGCCCGCCGGTATCAGAAACTTCCAGGCGAAGCTCATGAGCTGGTCGATGCGCAGACGCGGCAAAGTCCAGCGCACCCACAGGACGAAGAACACCATCAGGCCGGTCTTGGCTAGGAGCCACAGGACGCCGGGGATGATGGTATCCCCTGGCCCGAAGGGCGAGAGCCAGCCACCCAGGAACAGCACGCAAACGATGAGCGAGATCAAAAGGACGTTGGCGTATTCGCCCAGGAAATAGAGGGCGAACTTCATGCCGGAGTATTCGGTATGGTAGCCGGCCACCAGCTCGCTCTCGGCTTCCGGAAGGTCGAACGGCGCCCGGGCGACCTCGGCGAACAGGCAGATGATGAAGATCAGCGCCGGTAGCCACAGCCAGGGGCGCAGGATGTTCCAGCTCAGCAGGCCCATACCTCTTTGGTCCTCCACGATGCCGTGGAAGGACAGGGTCCCGGCCACGAGGACCACGCAGAGCAGTGACAGCAGCATGGGGATCTCGTAGCTGACCATCTGGGCCGCGGCGCGGATGGCGCCCAGCAGGGACCACTTGTTGTTCGAGCCCCAGCCGCCCATGAGGATGCCGATGATCGAGATGCTGGAGGCGCCCACGAAGAACAGTACTCCCATGTCCAGGTCCATGAGTCGGGCGATGACGACCTCATCGTCCCAGGGCACCAC